>WFZV01000076.1 GCA_015489395.1 Bacteroidales bacterium | reverse complement strand
TAACTATGTAATTTTAAGCATATTATATAAAAATAATGCAAATAATTTAGTAGAATTACTTTCTAATTACGACAACAAAATTTGTGAAAAATTATTTCGTCAAGCTAAACAACTAATCCAAGATGATTATAATACATATATTTATGTCAAATCCCACATACGGCAGCTCTGCCGCGAGAGTGGACATTACTTCTAATCGTTTAAAATCACGATTAAAACCTCTGTAACACTCGATTAAGCCGTTCTAAAGCCTCTCACAACTGGATTTCTTTCTTAATTTCGTTCAACAGATTAAGCGCTTCGATAGGTGTTAAGTTGTTAATGTCAACCGAATTGATTTTATCGCGGAGTTTTTCAAGTACTGGGTCAGCCAATTCAAACAATTTCAACTGGTAGCCTTCGCGATGAGTTGCAATTTTGCCTGTGGGTTTACTAAGTTTCTTACGGCCTTTTTCGCCTTTTCCTTCTAATTCTGCCAAAATCTGCTTTGCCCGTTCGATTACGCTCCTGGGCAAACCTGCCATTTCTGCCACATGAATACCAAAACTATGCTCACTGCCGCCCCGCACAACTTTTCGCAGAAAAACAACTTTTCCGTCAACCTCGCGCACACTTACGTTATAATTTTTTATTCGTTCGTACTGGCCTTCCATTTCGTTTAATTCGTGGTAATGCGTAGCAAAAAGCGTTTTTGCCCTTGCGCGTGGATGTTCGTGAATATACTCCACAATTGCCCAGGCAATAGATATTCCGTCGTAAGTACTTGTCCCCCTACCCAACTCGTCAAAAACAACCAACGAACGTGGCGAAAGGTTGTTGAGAATTGCAGCTGCCTCGTTCATTTCGACCATAAAAGTACTTTCGCCAAGAGCAATATTATCCGACGCACCTACGCGGGTAAAAATCTTGTCAACATAGCCGATATGTGCCTCTGCTGCTGGCACAAATGAACCGATTTGTGCCAGCAGCACTATCAATGCGTTTTGACGGAGATAAGCAGATTTACCAGCCATGTTTGGCCCGGTAAGTATGATTATTTGCTGTTTGTCTGTATCAAGGTGCAAATCGTTCGGTATGTATTCCTCGCCCAATGGCAACTGTGTTTCGATAACAGGATGGCGACCGTCTTTAATACGGATTTCCATGCTATCGTTGACATCAGGCTTGGTATAACTATGCTCAATCGCTGTATTTGCAAAAGATATGAGTACATCCAGAGTGGAAATTAGCTCTGCATTAAGCTTTAAATCAGACAGATAACTTTGCAGAGCATCGATTAATCGGTCGAAAAGTTGGGCTTCGATTTGAAGGATTTTTTCCTCTGCGCTAAGGATTTTTTCCTCGTATTCTTTTAGTTCAGGAGTAATGTATCGCTCAGCATTTACAAGGGTTTGCTTGCGTATCCAGTCGCCCGGTACCCGATGTTTGTGAGTATTGGTAACCTCTATGTAATAGCCAAAGACTTTGTTATAACCGATTTTCAGGCTTGGGATGCCGGTTATTTTGCTTAGCCTTTGCTGTAAAGATGCCAGATAGTCCTGTCCTGACGATGATATTTGTCTTAATTCGTCTAATTGCGGGTCAACTCCGTCTTTTATAACTCCTCCTTTGCTAACCACTGCCGGCGGGTCGTCCTCGATTTCACGGGCTATGCGTTGGGTTAGTTTGTCTAAATTTTTGAGTTTGTCAATGAGTGTTTGTAATATTGGCAACTGGTTTTCTGGTGCTTGTTGTAAAATATTTTTGATTTTTGCAATAGCCTCAAGACCTCGTCGCAGCTGAACAACCTGTCGTGGATTAATTCTGCGAGTTGCAATTTTGCTTGTCAAGCGCTCTAAATCGCCGATTTGTTCTAACTGTTCGATGATTTCCTGGCGTATTGCTGGAAATTTTATAAAATATTCGACAGTATCAAGGCGTTGGGCTATTTGATTTACATCTTTAAGCGGAAAAGCAAGCCACTGTTTCAACCGTCGGCTGCCCATTGGTGTGACAGTAGAGTCAATAACGTCAATCAAAGCCTTGCCCCGTTCGTTCAAAGGCTGAAAAATCTCCAGGTTACGGTAAGTAAATTTATCAATCCACACGTACCGATCGCTATCAATACGGCTAATGCGCTGAATATGCTCTAAATCTGTATGCTGTGTGGTGTCTAAATAATGCAGTACAGCTCCTGCAGCACGTATAGCAAGTTCCAGATTGTCAATGCCAAACCCCTTCAGACTGGTTGTTCCGAATTGCTTTATAAGTCGCTGGAAAGCAGAGTCGTAATTAATCATCCAGTCGTCAATGGGATAAGTATAATAATCGCCACTAAAATGCTGTTCAAATAAATTTTTTTGCTCTCTTTCAAATAGGATTTCTTTTGGTCTAAAGCTGTTTAAAAGCTTATCGATATAATCGATTGAGCCTTCGGTAGCATAAAAATCACCGGTTGATATTTCCAAAAAAGCAACACCTGCACGATTTTTATCAAAAACAACAGCAGCTAAAAAGTTGTATTCTTTATTGTTTAAAATATTATCGCTCAACGACACGCCCGGCGTAACAAGCTCTGTAACACCGCGTTTGACTAATTTCTTTGTTTTTTTCGGGTCCTCCAGCTGTTCGACAATAGCCACACGATAACCTGCACGTACCAATTTGGGTAAATATGTATCAAGAGCATGATATGGAATGCCTGCCAGGTCTACGTAAGATGCCTTACCATTGGCGCGTTTTGTGAGGGTAATGCCTAAAACTTTAGATGTAATACGGGCGTCTTCTTCAAATGTTTCGTAAAAATCCCCAACACGAAAAAGCAAAATAGCATCCGGATGCTGCTTTTTAATGCTGTAATATTGACGCATCAAAGGTGTCTGCACAACGTGCTTCATCGAGTCTTTTTTTCTGTCTCATTTCACAAATATAATAATTTTCGCGACTTATTTTTCCGTAAACAGAAAAATCTCCTTTGCCCCCTGCGAGGCGTTCCTCACGGCTCTTCGTAAAAACTCAAAATTTTTAACCTCGACCTGATTTAAACACAATACTCTTTCGTATTCCAATCACAAATCATTGACTAAATGTAAATTATCTGTGAAAATCTGTGCCTATCTGTGTTTACTTTAGCCTTTGTCGCTTACGTAATGTATTTTACTCAAGAACTTTAACCCAAAACACCTCCATCTAAGACTCAATTCAAAAGCTTTGTAGCCGACATAACCTCAACACTTCTGTCGATTTTGCGAATCATACCCTGCAATACATTTCCCGGACCTGTTTCGATAAATCTTTTTGCTCCATCTGCAATCATATTACGCACACTCTGGGTCCATAAAACTGGCGAAGTAAGCTGCTTAATCAAATTCTGCTTAATTTCCTGAGGGTCAGTATGAGGTAACGCATCAACATTCTGATAAACAGGGCATACCGGTTCGGCAAACTGTGTTTCTTCAATAGCTTTAGCCAGTTCTTCCTCTGCAGGTTTCATAAATGGAGAGTGAAAAGCACCACTAACCTGCAATTTTATAGCACGACGAGCGCCCAACTCCTTGAGACGTTCGATAGCCATATCAACGCCCTTGACCGAGCCAGAAATGACTATCTGACCAGGGTTGTTGAAATTTGCAGCCACCACAGTTTCGTCGATTTCCTCGCAAACTTTTACTACAGTTTCATCATCAAGGCCAATTATTGCAGCCATTGTGGACTCTGCCAGATCACAAGCTTTTTGCATTGCGATTGCACGCTTACTGACCAGCAGCAAACCATCTTCGAACTTCATAGCTCCGGCTGCTACAAGCGCAGAAAATTCACCAAGAGAATGACCTGCTACCATGTCGGGTTTAAATTTATCACCTAAAATCCTGGCCAATACTACAGAATGCAGGAATATGGCGGGTTGTGTTACTTTTGTCTGTTTTAAATCTTCTTCTGTCCCTGCAAACATAATATCTGTTATTCGAAAACCTAAAATCTCGTTCGCTTGTTCCATCAATTGGCGAGCCGTCTCATACTTATCGTACAAATCCTTGCCCATGCCGGGATATTGCGAACCCTGTCCTGGAAAAACAAATGCTTGTTTCATAAATTCTAAATTTTGATTTGGCTTCAAAAATAATTTTTTTTAAATATCTGACAAAGGTCGAAAAATTTTTTTTAACTATTGCCTCTGGACAAATTTTTAGACTCTGGATAAAACAAATGTACATCCCGCTGAGGGAAAGGTATTTCAATATTCAAGCGTCTGAACTCCCTGTCAATCTCTATACGTAAATCACTTTGAATGCGCTCAACAAAAAAATTCTTGTCGGTGTAAAAATACAACGAAAAAATCAAAGCAGAATCGCCAAAATCTTCGAAATAAACAAAGGGCTTTGGATACTTTTTTATATCCGGATGTTGCTCGGCAATTTTAATCAACGTATCAATAACCAACTGAACATCAGAACCATAAGCAACCCCAATAGTAACTTTAAAACGTGTATTTCTATCGCTATTGGTCCAATTTATAACATTCTCAGAAATTAATTTTGAATTTGGCACTATAATGCTAACATTATCACGCGTTTTAATAATGGTTGTACGAAATTTTAAATCAATGATCCGCCCCACAAGACCATTAACCTCAATTACATCCCCAACATTTATCTGCCTCTCTGTCAATAGAATAACCCCGGAAACAAAATCCAGGAAAAGCTGCTGGATCCCCATTCCCAGACCAACCAATAATGCAGCTGAACCAGCAATAATTAAAGTTATATCAAACCCCATCGCCTCAATTCCAAATACTATGGCAAGGGTCCAGAGGAAGTAACTCAGCAAACGATAAAGCGCTACTGCTGTGCCTTCGTCAAGTTTTTTGTTATCAATGGTTTTGTTGAAAAAGCTTTTAATAAAAATCAAAAGAATCTCAGTCGAAGTCAGAATTATCAGTAGAGTGATTAAATCATAAAACGTTATTGCAGTATTTTTAATTTTTAAAATCGTTATTGCCAGAATTTTATCCGGATTTTGGGCTAAAATCCTGATTATAAAGCTAATCGCTATTAACCATAAAACGAAATTGGTGAGTAAAAAGAACTTCTGTCGTGGAAAATGTTGTCGTTTTCTTATCTGCCATTTTATGAATTTGGTTAAAAGAAGCGTTAGAAAAATCACATAAAAGCTCAGAAAAATCTTAAATACCGTAACTAAAAACGTTTTGTTCCTGTAAACCGTATGACGATGAATTTCAGGTGCATAAATCTCTATTAACAGAGCTAAAGCAGTTAACCAGATTAATCCCAGAATAGTTAAAGTTGAGACCTTTTTTAAATCTTCTTTATTTTTGATTTTTGCTATTCTTATGGTTAAAAATGATAAAAACAAAGCTAAAATTACGATTACCGCTGTCAACAAATATCGCCAATGATAAAGAAAATATGTCAAATTCTCTTTTACCATGGTTAATCATTACGTATTATCACATAAAGCCTTGATATTACGATTACTAAAAGCGGAATTACACCATAATCAACTCTTTGCGGAATTATCCAAAAATTAAACAAAAATCCTATAATATAAATTCCCAGAACAATCGACATTAAATACAAAAAAATCTTTGAATAAACCTTTACCCAGGCAGGCAAACGACGTTTTAACAAATAAAACGCATAAATCAAATGCAACGGAAATGCCCAGATAACATTAAAATTGTTCTTTGCAGCTAAATGGTCTGTAAAACCCCACAACAAAACTATAACTACCCCAGCTAAACCTAAAACAAAAAACAAAATAAAATCTATCCAGCGAATCCTTTTACCTCGCTTCAATTCCACTATCTCCACGTACAAAAGAAGTAAAGCTAAAACCGAAAAAATTACCCAGGGACTATACCAGGGAAAATGCGACATTTTACGGTTAGCCTTAATTATGCGGCTTTTGGCTTTGACAATAGGCTTTAAACCAGCATCAGTCTTAATCTTTATCCGGTCAAAATAATACTCCAGATAATCAGGCAAAAACATAGCATGCCAGGCGTCAAGCTTGCGATCCGCTATACTACCAACTATTAAATTTTCTCCAAATAAAACCCACGGATTACCTTCCATATAACGGTTAAAAGCCTGACGAAACGTAAGATTTAACCGCTCATTATCAAAAACCAAACTATCCTTCAACCTATCAAAGAACACATCACGAACACGCGTTGCACAGTTATCAAAAAAGAAATCATACAAATAATAACGATTGGCCGGCTGAGCATTCCAGACCAAAAAATCATAAACTTTCTGCTTCTGCCACTGCGATAAATCCAAGATCTGCTCATCTACCCAGCGATTCTCCTGGGCATAACTCCACTGAAAACCTTGAAAAGTCTGAACCGATAACATATAATTCAACCTTCCCTTGATGAACTTAAAATAAAAATGCGGCGTGTTAAAATCAAATGTACCATAATTAAAAACCCAATCAATATGACGCACCGGATCGTAAACCCTTATCGCACTATGACCAAATTTACTATATAACTCATCACCCGGCGACACTGTCAAAACTGAAATCCGTGCTTTGGTCGATAATCGCTGTGCATTTGACGTAAAAAACAAAGCAATAACAAACAACATCAATCCAATTAACCGTCTGTTCATGACAAAAACATTTAAAAACACTCTAAATTTATGACTAAAATTACTTCAAAAATTATAAACAAACAACTCAACCTTCGACTAACGAATCACATATTAATTACAGACTTACTAACGCTATTTTACGAACAAACGGACAACTCAAAATTCCTTAAATACCAGCTAATAACCAAATTAAGGCGAGCTAAAAAATCAACAAATCATCTAAACTGAAACTCCGTCTACTACATAAAATCTAACTCACTTGTAATCGCCATCACAAAAATACAGCATTAAGCCCTTTAGCCACAAAAGCCCAATTTCCGGACTTAAAAACATCCTAACAAACGACCAACACTCACCCATTCTAAATTACGAAAACCAAATTACCTGACTTAAAAACATTCGCCAAAACCATCTGCATTTACCAAGTATGACACAATACTCTCTGACTCTGAAGCCTTTAAAACAAACCACCAGCATCATCCCTCTGTGTCTAACCTGGTAACATACAGAGATTACATAAAAATCCTAAAAATTACTTACCTACACAAACTGATAAGCTACTTCTCCACCCTTTACACATATTCCCTAAACCTCACGAACTCAAATTTATACGTCCTCGTGCCATCTTCATGCTCCTTCACGATACGACGGGTAGTACTGGCAATACAGGTTATTCCCGACGACTTAAGGAGAGTGACAAGCCTATAAACCAGCGTAAATTCTCCCTGGATATGGACAGCATGTGGAAAAGGTTCGTTTGCACAACTATCAAAAGCCGCTGCGATCATCTGAAAATACTTCTCTGCCAACCGCTTTATCTCTTCCTCGTCCGCCTCAGGCGGCACCTCCGGAAATTTATAATCCACGATCGTCCCGTATATTTTTCGGGCGGTTTTATATTGATTTTCTGGCCATTTATCCGACGGATGGTTTGTGAAGTTGATGAGCATGGATACTAAAGTTTAATAAAATTATAACTTTTATTTAACTCAAAAAGACAAGAAATTATATCTAGAAATTTTTCATAAGTTTCTTTGTTAATAGGTGTCTGTCCATGAGCTAAAATAGATTGATTTCTCGCTCCTAAAATTTTTTTGAAATCATCAATTCTTTCGTAAAATTTAATACCAACTTCGTCTCCTAAATGACTTAAAATCTTAAAAGTATTGTATAAAGCTAGATTTATCTTACCATTATCACATTTTGATTGAAATTCGTCTTGAAGACTCTCCGGTAAATCTGAGCATGGAAATTCTGAATTAGGTCGATTAAAGTGATTATAAAAGTGAAACTGACCCAACATTTCAACACTTCGATACAACCGGGCAACAGCATCATCATATTTACCTTCTTCATATCTACGATATGAATTTAAAAGCAAATCATTAACCAGCTCTAATGTAATAACCTTGCTATCTTTTAGTTTATATAAAATTGATTTTTGCGTTTTTATAATATTAATTTGTTCCCTATCAAAATTTTTATTGTCTTTTAAATTGATATTATCTAAATAATCAAAAGCTTCCTTAAACTTAAATTTGTCCCAGTAATTATAAGCTTTAGCTAATTTCAAAAAATCGTCTATTATGTTTTTAAATGCATGATGGATTTCACTATTTTCAAATAAAGAAATAGCACTTTCAAAT
>WFZV01000075.1 GCA_015489395.1 Bacteroidales bacterium | reverse complement strand
TAATAGTTGAAAGCTGTAAGTTTTAAATAATATTCGTCATTTTCAACAATGAATTTTAGCAGGTTAACAATTAGTTGTACAGCTGGCGAAAATTTAAGGAAAAGAGATTCATTAGAAAGGATTGAAAAGTCATATTCAGGATTTTTGCTGCGAAAGTCAACTAATGCCTGAGCAATGAGTGTTGCTTCGTCATTTTTTCGTGCAAGAAAAGCTATATCTGAGTAGCTGTAACCTTCTGATTTTAATTGTTTTATGGTCTGGTAGATATTTTCTAATATCAGGTCTTTGTTCTCAAAGAAGTGGATTTCCACCTGTCCGAAGTGCTGCTGATGCAGTTTTGAGACTTTTTGTTGAGCGTCGCTGTATGCTTTAATTATGATATTGCTAAGCCTATCTTTTATGTCTGGAGCTGTATTTTTCGTATCAATTTCGCTCAGAAAGCTATTCTGGATTTTTTCTGGTAAAAATTTGAAAAGTAGATTGTTAAATTCCACGATATTTTTAGCACTGCGCCAGTTAGTACTTTGTTTTCCGCGGTTTATGTCCCTGACAAAATTTTTGAATTCTTGTTCGATTTCTTCCAGAAGAATTCGCCAGTCACCGCCGCGCCAGCGATAAATAGCCTGTTTTACGTCTCCGACAATCATTGACTCATTAGCCTTTGCGAGTGATTCGTGAATTAGTGGTTTGAAGTTGTCCCATTGGAAGCGGGAAGTATCTTGAAATTCGTCTATAAGGATGTTTTCATATCGTTGACCAATGCGTTCGTAAATAAAAGGAGCCTGGCTGCCTGCTATGATTTCTCGCAGAAAAACGGTTAAATCGGAGATAAGGAATTCGTTGAACCTGTGCCGATATTCTTCGAGGAGTTCGAGTAGGTCGTTGAAAATGCCCATTAAGTAAAGGTTCTGCTGGATGGTTATGGCAGTTTGATAGGTTGTATAATTTTTTTGTACAAAATCATAGGCTTCAAGCGTTAACTGTTCAAGCTCTTGCTCATGTGTGTCGAAAAATTTTTTTATCAGCGGATTGCTTAGTTCTTTGTCTGAAAAAAGTTTTGAGTTTTTTTCTGTAAGTCCTAAATAGTTTTTAGCATAAGAGGTTAAATTATCTGGCGATAAGACGTCGTTCGTAAAAAATTTTTTTATGCCATAAAAACCTGAACGGGATTGAGCGCTATATTCAAAATCGACTATATCACGTGTAAGTTGTAAAAAGCGCTTGCGGAAAATGGCGCTTTGCTTGCGATACTCTGTTATGATTTGATTAATTTTTTGCTTAATACCTTGCAGTTTGTCGATTGAAAAGATAGAGTTGCCGAACCGTTTTTTTAGCTGGATGAATTGCTCATTAAATAGCAGTAAGGTCATATTCTGGATTTCCTGGCTTAAATTCCATTTACCTTTTTCATTAATTTTTACCAGCATGAACTCTAAAAGCCAGTTTTTTAAGTCCTTGGTATGCTGGTCGTCATTTAACGAAATTTTTTCCATTAACATCAGATAAAGAATCGAAGCGACTAATTTCCCGTCTAACTGGATTTTAAAATTTGCAGGTAGCCGTAGCTCATAAGCAAAACTACGGACCACGCGCTGGATAAAACTGTCGATTGTTTTAACAGTAAAAAAAGTATATCCGTGCAAAATTTCGCTACGAACTTTCAAAGCCCTTTGTTTCAGGACATTGTCCGGAATATTTTTGAGCGAATCGTCAATATAACTACTTTTCGAACCGTATTCAATAGTATGGTTAAGTGCCTGGATAATACGCTGTTTCATTTCGTCAGCAGCTTTGTTGGTAAAAGTAACTGCTAAAACTTTCGCAAAATTATTTGGATAATCGTCAGCAAGGGTGAATTTGAGAAATTGACGTGCAATTGTGTGGGTTTTGCCGCTGCCGGCTGAAGCTTTAAACACGATAAGATTTTGATTATCATTAGCTACCTGCATAAAATCGTAATGTTTTTATTTGATGTTAAAGTTAAATATCAAATTGATATTTAGGAACAAAATTTGTAACTTAAAAAAGAGAAAAATTTTAAAACGAAAATAAAATGATTAATAAAAACACGATTTTAGTTCCCACGGACTTTTCTGAAGTCTGCGATAATGCAGTAAATCATGGTTGTGACCTGGCTAAATATTTTAATTTTAAAGTTATTGTCCTGCATGTTATCACTAAAGAAACGAAAAAGTTTTTAAGCGAACAAGGACAGACAATAGACGATTTACATAAAAAAATGCAGGAATACGTCAAAGAAAAATCCGTAGAATATGGCGTTGAAGTGGATTATTTGCTAAAAGAAGGTAATATTTTCGAACAAATCGGGCAAACAGCTAAAGAAGTAAATGCTGGACTGGTTATTTTGGGTACGCACGGCAAAGTTGGTTTTCAGCGACTTACAGGTAGTTATGCGCTGAAAGTAATTAATAACACAAACGTACCAACTGTTGTAGTTCAAAAGAAAAGATACACAGGCGGTTATCGTAATATAGTCTTTCCTGTAACGCCAATTACTGAAGACCGTCAAAAAGTTAAATTAGCCATCAGCATAGCAAAAGCTTTTGACTCGAAAATCCACATCTTCCCTAAGGAAGAGAACGATAAAATCTGGCAAAAGAAGATGAAAGTGATCATTAAGCAAATTACTGATGCTTTTGACGCCACTGGAGTACGTTACGTAGTAGCAAATTCCAGCGAATGGCCTGGAAACTTTGCAAAGCAAGTCATAGATTACGCAGTAGTAAATGAAGCTGATTTAATCATGATAATGACAAGCTCAGAACCTACACTGCCAATGTTCGATACATGGGACGAACAAATCATTTTTAATTCTTCGCAAATACCAGTAATGTGTATTAACCCTGCCCGTGTCAAGAAGATTAATTTTGCTTCAGGCTATTCATGGTCAGGATTTTAAGCATATTTGCAAATTAACAGATTTCCTACAAACTTTTTGTTAAAGACGACAGGGAGCCAGGTCATTTGACCTGGCTCCCTGCTTTTTAATGCACGATAACTTATTTTTTGCTTATTATATAATAATGTGTCGCAAAATTTGAAAAATCTAATTTTTTCGGCTTATAAATCGATTAGATTACCGTCCTTGTCGTAAATTTCACGGGTTGAGAAGAAAAATTTTATTTCGCGCAGAGCGTTTTGGTCGCTGTCTGAGCCGTGAACGCAGTTTTCCTGAATCGACTTACCAAACATGTTTCGAATAGTTCCAGGAGCAGCATTTTCAGGGTTCGTGGCACCTATAAAATCGCGAAAAGCCTGCACAGCATTGTCTTTTTCTAACACAGCAGCAACGATTGGTCCACTGCTCATAAATTCAACTAAATCATTGTAAAACGGTTTGTCTTTGTGTACTTCGTAAAATTTCATTGCATCCTGGCGGCTTAAAACAACCATTTTCATTGCAGCAATACGAAATCCGCCGTCTTTTGTAATAATTTTTAAAATTTCGCCTGCATGCCCTTCTTTGACTGCAGTCGGCTTAATCATTGTTAATGTGTAACGTCCAGCCATTGTAAAATTAATTTTAGATTTCCTGCAAAATTAGTATAATTAGCTATCTTTGCAAAAAGTTAAAGTTTATTGTCATGTTAATTTATAAGTCTAAATACCTGTAC
>WFZV01000074.1 GCA_015489395.1 Bacteroidales bacterium | reverse complement strand
GGTAATGAATCGCAGAAGTAGCAAGGATATAGAATTTATAATTTTGCGCGATGGTACAGGCTTTGTTCAGTGTGTTGTGGATAAATCAGAAGCAGGAGAAGACATTTATCAAAAATCCCGTAAACTGTCGCAAGAATCAGCTGTAGAATTTAAAGGCAAAGTTGTTAAGGATGAGCGTCAAATCGGTGGAGTAGAGGTTCATGTGACAGATTTAAACCTAATACATAAATCAGAAAATTATCCAATAACAAATAAACCACATGGTATCGATTTTCTGTTGGACCACAGACATTTATGGTTAAGACACCGTAGACCATGGGCAATAATGCAGATTAGAAATACAATTATTTACGCAATACATAACTTTTTCCAGAAAGAGGGTTTTGTTCAAGCAGACGCTCCTATTTTTACTCCAAATGCAGTTGAAGGAACAACTACTTTGTTTGAAACAGATTTTTATGATCGAAAAGCCTATCTAACACAGTCTGGCCAGCTATATGGCGAAGCTATGGCCATGGCATTTAGTAAAATTTATACTTTTGGCCCAACATTTAGAGCTGAAAAGTCAAAAACCCGTAGGCATTTATCAGAGTTCTGGATGATTGAACCTGAAATGGCTTTTTATGACAATGAAATGAACATGGATTTAATTGAACGCTTTATTAAATCTGTCGTTAGGGAAGTTTTGGAAAAAAATCAGTTTGAACTCTCTCTATTGGAGCGAGATACTACTATTTTAGAAAATACAATTAAAAAGCCCTTCCCACGAATAACTTATGACGATGCTGTCAAGATAATCCGCGGAGAAAAGGATGTTAATGGAAAAACGACCATTGGACTGCTTGAAGAACTGAAAATAAACACAGAAAAACGCATTGAAACACTGAAAAATGAAATAGCTGAAAGGGAAAAATTATTGGCTGATAATAAAATGAAAGAGTCGAAGCGCAACTTTATCCAGAACAAGGTCGACAGCATGAAACATGAACTTAAGGAGCTGCAGGAAAAGCTGAAAAATATACCATTGTGGATAGATTCAGCGAAAAACTTTGAATATGGCGAAGACTTTGGTGGAGCTGACGAAACAGCATTGACCAGTCTGTTCGATGTTCCGATAATGGTTTATAACTGGCCTAAAAAGGTTAAAGCATTTTACATGAAAGAAGTGCCAGGAAGGCCAGATTTGGTGAAAGGAGTTGACGTATTAGCACCTGAAGGATATGGTGAAATCGTTGGAGGCAGCGAACGTGAAGACAATTTAGACATTTTGATCGAACGGATAAAAGAGCATAACCTCCCAATGGAGGTATTTCAATGGTACCTGGATTTGAGACGATTTGGAAGTGTGCCTCATTCAGGCTTCGGACTTGGTCTTGAGCGATTCGTCGCCTGGATTACTAATACCAAGCATATTCGTGAAACAATACCGTTCCCACGTTATTATGGCCGATTAGAACCATAACTTTGCTGATTGTAAGTTAAAAATCCAGTCAGTTATGAACAAAATTATAAGTCAATTACATAAACGGGTTTTGATTTTAGACGGCGACCTGAGTTACTACATCGACAAATATAATTTACGTAAGTACGATTACCACGGCAGTCGTTTTATGCAGCATTCGAAGAATCTGACAGGTTTTTACGAAATTTTGAATTTAACTTATCCGCAATTAGTCCAGGAAATCCACGAAAAATTTTTTAAAGCAGGTGCGGACATAATACGAACAAATACTTTTAAAGCCAATGAATATTACCTTTCGCAATATGATTTAGCTAATTTGGCATATGAAATAAATTACACTGCCGCAAAATTAGCGCGTGAAGTAGCTGTAAAATATTCGTTAATCGATAAAAACCGTCCGAGGTTTGTTTTTGGTCGAATAGGAGATATTGACAGACAAATTAGCTTGCAAGATTCAGAATTATATTATTCGCAGCAAATAAAGGGATTGTTTGCAGGCAAGGTCGATGTTATCTTTTTCGAGAATTTTAGGTCATATCAGAATTTGCAGCAGGTATTGCAAGTATTAGATTCGATTCTTAAGCGGCGAAATAGGCGGTATCCTGTGGTCATTACTCTGTCAGCGGATTTAAAGGAGGAGTTGTATGGACAGTTAATTTCTGAGATTAACGAACATTGGACAAACATTGATTTAGTAGCCTTAGGGCAGAGTAGAGGGGCTGATTTAAATGGTTTGTTTGAAACTTTCAGTAAAATTCACAGTGAGCAGGCTAAAATTTTATGCGTGAATGTACGTGATGATTCTGGTGTGCAAGTGTCTGAAAGTGAATTTTTCGAAGTAATGAAGCATTTGATTTCGCAGGGCTTGGTTAACATTGTGGGGATAGGACGAGGAGGGTCAGTTGATTATGTTGAAGCCTTGGATAAGTTAGTGAAAGATTTAGAGCTTAAGTAACCTCTCCTGGTTATCTTGAGACGTAAATGCCATAAACTTTGTTTTTGATTTTTATGCGAAGGCCGTGATGCCTTAGAGCCAGCGCCTTTTTATAAGCTAAGGTCCGTAGATTTCGGGATAGGTTGGTTTTTAGATTTTTTATTATCGCAGCGGTTTTATTAGTATTTTGTGGTACGGTACTTGAAGTTTTTTGTGAGGTGTAAATGGTTATATCAGAAAGATTTATATTTATTTGTGTGTTTTGTGGCGTTGCGATGTCTGGACTGGGAGGTGTAAAAGCTAAATCTAATTGTTCGTTGTGTTTCTGGATGTTAGTTGATTGAGGAGTTTTCGTAATAGCTTTTTTTATTGTGACGGGATGATGTTTGCATGCCTTTTTGTTAATTGAAGCGGATGAAAGTTGTTGTTTGTTGTTTTCTGGTAAAATGAGGGCTTTCCATTGCGGTTGGACGATGGTAATTGCTTGAGGAAGAGAAGAATTATTGCGTGATGGCAAAAGTAATTTTAGATTTATTATGCTTAGAGCAATAAGTATAATTGCAGCAAAGCTTATAATTGTTTTGATTGCAAAATTGTATGTTGCTGATTTTTTGAGAGTTTCTTTGTAAGGGAAAAATACTTTAGGCGGTTGCAGTTTAGTCAGTTTGTATTGTTCGAAGATTTTTTTGTGTTCTGCAGAGCTGGAAATAAGTTCGTAAAGTTCCTTTCTTTGTTGTTGAGTTATAGTGTTTTCGATTTCTTCGATGCAAAGTTGCTCGAAATAAGACAGTCCTTCGATGGAAGATTTTTTAAGTTTTATTTTGTCGGTTAAATCTAAGTTAGCATCATATTGGGGTAATGTAAAATCTTTGAGTTCGTCAATTTCCTGGCGAATTTCAGGATTATTAGCTAAAAATTTTTCGAATTCTTTTTTGAGTTCAGGTTCTAAATTACCTTCTATGTAATCAATTGCGTATATGTGGTAGTTGCTTTTGTTAATCATTTTGTTGTGTTTTAAATCAGAGTTTCGATTTTACCAATAAGTTTTCGAAGAAATTGCCTTGCACGGAAAATGTAAACTTTAACCTGGCTCTCAGAAAGTCCTGTAATTTGTTCAATTTCTTTATACGAATAACCTTCCCAGTCTCTAAGTAATAAGACGCTTTTTTGTATTTCAGGCAGTTTGTCAATAGCTTTTTCTAAAAAGTCTTTTATTCCAGTAAAATTGTACCAATAACCGGGTTCGAAATCAATATTGTCTATGCTACTGAGTTTGCTATTTCTACGAGTTTCGTCGATAAATTTATTATGGACAACAGTAAATAAGTAAGATTTTATTTTATTGTGATCGACTTTTTTGCGGTTTTTCCAGAGTTTTTCAAAAGCATCTTGCACTAAATCTTTAGCTTCGTCAGAGCTTTTTGTAAGTTTTAAAGCAAATCGATATAAATTATCAGAATATTTGTCGACAGCTAAATTATATTGCTCAACAGAAATCATTTTATACCGGCTCTTAATTTCTATATGACGAAAAAGTCAGTTAATAGTTACAAGGCGAAGTTATTTTTTGTTGAAAAATTTATATACAAAGTTCAAAATCAGAAATTTAAGCAATAAAAAACTAAAAATATACCAGATAATATCACCAACGAATTTAGTCAGGTCTTTTCCATAGTTGCTAATTAAGAAGAAAACCGGCACAGCTAAGGCAAAACCCCAGTTAACGTCAGGCGAGCTTGTAACAACAATTCTATAAAATAGCCCCACAGTTAAACCCAATAAAATAAGAGCAACATGCATGTAAAATGGACCATAGTCTGCATAGAATTCAGCCATAAACCCAGTGCTAATCGATGTTCCTTGCTTTGCCGAGGCTACGTAAATTCCCGTTAATTGCATAGTATGTTTTGAATCGTCTAAGGGAGGCTTATTAGGAAACAAAAACCTTGGCATAAGAACATGTTTAATCGCTCGTAAGGTATTGTAACCATTCATAAAATCCCTGTAAGTAGGTATAAAACGGATTGTTGCAGAGAAATATTCAATGTAAAATATGCGCTTTATAAGTGCTTGCTCACCTAATTTGAAACGTTCTTTGTCAAATTGTTTAGCATACGAAAAAAACTTTTTTATTGCTTGTTTTTTGGATACCACAACTTTTTGTTCGCGTTGACCGCCAGAAAGATATTGTCTATAATCGCCTTTAATATAGCTCCAATAGACAGCAATAAGAAGTAAAATAATGCTAAAGAAAGATATGACAAGGGTTTGACGCGGAGTAAGTTTTTTAACAGCAAGATAACCAATAGGAAAAATTAAAAAATAGTTTTTAAAAGCTGAAAAATATGATGCAAATCCCATTATAACACCTAAAGTAAAAACAATCCAGAACAGTTCCTTATACTTTTTCGAGTAGAAAACTGCAGCAGTTATAAGGAAAAACAAGCTCCATTTAAAGAGTTTAAGCATATAGAAAAACTGCGATATACTTGTAAAATAAATTTTGGTTTTGTGGAAAAAGAAGTCTGTCAGAGGATTGTAAAAAATAAAAACAATTATGAGTTTAACAATGTCAAGGTCTAAAAGTTTATTTAAATCCAGTTTGTATTCTGTTGCTGAGCCAACTCCTAACTTAATACCAATTGTAAAAGATAGCAAACCTATAATGCTATACCAATAAGCTTTATAAATATTTTCAGCAGAGTAAAAAGGCCGCCAAAGTAATGATGTGATTTTATCGTGTGTGATTGCTACATAGTAAATTCCGGTTGTTATGGAAAACCAGATCAAAACAAGCGCAAACAGAATAATTGGCGGATGATACGGACGCCAGAAAAATTCGAAAATGATTAAAAGTACTATTATACTAACCAGTATTTCAAAGAAAAATTGGGTAAAAAAAGCTAAAAGAATGACAAGTAGGCTTGAGATGATTATCGAAAAAGGTATCCGTCGTTCAGTATTATGTATAAAAGGGATGCTGCTCATTTTAATCGTAATAACCTTTGTAAAACAGGAAGTAATAAAACTTTTGTTTTAAACCTAAAATATCTAATAGTTTTAAAAACACATACTTGAATGACAGAGTAAAAATACTTTCCCATTTATTTAATTCAGCGAAGTATGGTCTGGCCGCTTTCCTTCCTTTTTGTTTTAACATTGCAATGCCAAATCCTAAAAACATAGGCTTGATTTTCCAATTAATTCCACGAATAGCTTTTTTCTTGATAATTGTTGAATCTATCCTTTTGAGCCAATTGTTTAAAATGATTTTATTTTCTCTAAGTTGAAAGATTTTAGCTTGTGGATTTTTGCTTTGTTGTTCTTTGTGTTCGCGAAGTTTTATTAAAGCTTGGTTTATCACTCCGATGTTTTTCCCTCGCGATAGTCGTTCCCACAAATCAAAGTCACCAGAGTATTTAAAATCTTCTCGAAAATAGCCAACACGTTCAACCTCTGTTTTGTTTATAACTGTTGTTGATATGTTGCCTGTAATGCTACCAGCCAAAATCGAAACTTTTATAAGATGTCTCTCGGATATTATTTCGTTAGTGTAATTTGCATTGTATTTTTTTATGATTTTTCCAGTTTCATCGATTATATCTACTTGCGAGAAAAAAAAAGGCACTTCTGGGTGTTTGTCAATGAATTTAACTTCTTCTTCAAGGCAATTAGGATACATAATATCGTCTTGTGACCATAGATGAATCCAGTTTGTCGTGGCGTTTTTAATAAGAAAATTAAGTGTAGGGAAAAGGCCTCTGTTTTGTTCGTTCTTGAAGAGTTTGATTCGTTTGTCCTTTATTGTTTTCAGAAGTTCGAAGCTATCGTCAGTTGAAGCGTCGTCACAAATAAGAAATTCGAAGTCGGTAAAAGTTTGATTAAGCACAGAATTTACTGAGTCAATTAAGTATGGGAGACCATTATGTACTGGTAAAACTACTGAAATTTTCGCCATCTGTTTTAGTACATTGTCAAAATTGTATATGTTAAGTCCGGTAATTAATAGATAAGCACAAAGTTACAAATTCTTTGTTTACAAAATCGAAGTTTAAAGTTGTTTTTTGCTGTTTACAAAGGTAATATGTTTGTAATAGGTTGATTGTTAATAAATTGGATGTTGTATGAACTGATGTATTTGTTTTTAACAGTTAAGTTTAGTTTACAAAAAGTAACGTGCAAGTAAAGAATGCGGGTGGTTTTGGTTGTTTTTTAATGTCAGTTTTTGATTACTTTAGTTAAATTAAACTTTAAAATTTGCCAAATATAAATTACAGAAATGAAGGGATATTTTTTCCAGTGGATGATTTTCCAGTTTACGTTAAAGGGAGGGAAAAGGTATGGAATAGTCAATCGTGGATGATAAAAGCAAGCGTTAAGTATGTGGGCATTCAGGCAAGCAAGATATTTTTTTCGAATGTGTCGGGGAAAGTTTTTTTTGATGATTAAATCGTGGAATTTTTTTTCCATTTTAATTTGCAGCTCCAGACGCTTTTTGAAATCAATTGAGGAGATTTGGTTGTTGCTCCAGCGATTGTAGACAGAGAAAAAGCCAGTTACGTAGCAAAACCTTGCGCCTTCCAGGGCTGCTATGGTGAAATATTCACGGTCCTGCGCAACTTTGGTTTGTTCGTTCCATAATCCTTTTTTGTACAGATTTTCAGCTATTTTTCGACGTAGAAGATAATTAGCCGGCGGAGACCAGTTGTCTTTTAAAAGTTCGTAAAGATAGTCGGGATAGTTTTTGCGGGGTTGCTTTTTTCGTCTGGTAAGTTTGCCCGTACTGTCGTAAAAATCCATATACCAGTCTGAATAAACAATGTCGCATTCGGGATGTTGTTCAAGGTATTTTACCTGTGCTTTAAATTTTCCGGGTAGAAGCTGGTCGTCCGCATCTAACCATTGGATGTATTTTCCAGTTGATTGTGTAAATCCGAAATTTCGGGCGGTATTTGAGTCTTTTTTAGGATTTGTGAATACTTTTATTATGTCCGGGTATTTTTTTTGAAAATTTAAGAGGATTTGCGCGCTTTCGTCAGTAGAATGATCGTCAATGCAGATGATTTCTTTGAGATAGTCCTGACTGAGAACACTCTCAAGAGTCTGGCTTAGCCACCTGGCTGAGTTGTAAACCGGTATAATTACAGAGACCAGGCTCATTGTTTGTGTAATTTGTTTAGTTTATGTTTGGTCTTAATTGCTAATGTTTGAAGTTTTTGATAGAGGTTTTTATTCAGGTTATGTGCGTGAAAGATTTTTATCTGCTGCCATTCACCATCTTTTTTTGCCTGTTCCCATAGCCATGGACGTGCGTTATAGACTTTGTTGGGTAAGAAAAAATAATTTATTCGATAAAGGTTAAAAATGTCTTTTTCTTTGACAAGCCGGTTTAATGTGGCCTGGTCGCCTGTCGGAAGGCCAGATTTAATTTTATCGTCGGGATTTTTTTGCATTTCATCATTCCATGCTTTAAGAAAATTTATCACGTTTGGCTTCTTTCTGAAAAGAACAAAGCCTGTTTGAATAGTATCAAAATCAATGTAATCGATAAATTCAGGATGGCTGGACCATTTAGCTTTTACTCTATGCGTAAAACCAATATCGTAAATTAGCAAGAAATCAAAAATTTCGTAAATTTTATCAGTAATCATTGTATCTGTGTCAAGGTACAAAGTGTAATCGTACGGGCTGCTGAGCATATCCACGATTTTGTATTTCATAGGATGCATTGTGGGGGGATGGTAGATGATTTGGTCGAAATATTTACTTTTTATGCCTTGAAAAGTCGTAAATAGGGTAGTGCTGAGTTTAGGATTGTGTTTTTTCAGAGTTTTGGCAGAAAAAATAGCTTCTTTAACGAATGAAATATCTCCCCCAGCTGTATATATAACTCCTTTAGTTTTCATTTTCGATTATTTGTTTTATCACTTTCGCAGGCACGCCGGCGCAAATGCTTTGTGCTGCACAGTCCTTTGAAACGACTGCACCAGAAGCAATTACGCTACGATAGCCAATAGTTACATCAGGTAAAATTACAACTTTTGCACCAATCCACGCCCAATCTTTTATTTCGATTTTACCTGTTTTGACTCCGCCCTGCCATGCTGGTTTGTTTTGGTCAGAATAAATATGATCATGGGTAAAAGCAACAGAATATTGACCAAAAGCCACTTTTTCGCCTATTATCAAATCTCCTGTAACGTCAAGCATAGCAAAGTCATTTATATGCGTACTATTGCCAACCCAGAGATTGCCTTCAAAACCCTGTTCACGCGAAAATATCTGGACATTTGTCGAAATAACTATCTCGCTGCCAAATTCAAAAACGTTTTCTCGCGCACGTATAACAGTACCGGACATTATCCAGCAATTGTCACCAAAAATAATTTTTGCGTCTTTGCCTGTAATGATTTGAACATCATTGTCAATTCGGCAATTTTTACCAAAAATAATTTCACCGCCAACTCCCAAATAAACATTTTTGCCTATCTGGCTACCGTCTCCAATAGTTAGTTTACCTTTCCCTTCAACCCGTATCGGAAAATCGAACTTGACGTTTTTACCTGTGTTAGCCCGTGATAGACGAAATAGCCAGTAAAAACGACGGATTGTTGAGCGAAAAATATTTTTTAGCCACAAAAAAAAGATTTTAACCATAACAAAATCAAATTATATCTGTAAAATTTGGATTCTGCAAGCGTCCTAAAGCATTTGGAATAAGATTGAAAGCACTAAGATTGGACATTTTCAGAAGTTTGCGTGCAACTGACACTTTACCACGACGAAGATAAAACAAAATATTCCTTGCTTGTCGGCGGAGAATTTTCTTTATGGCGAACTGCTTTTCTTCAGTAGTGAGCGGACACTGGTCAGAATTGAGCGTTTCATATTCCAATACATAATACGAAAACGGCACTTCTGGACGCGTTTTATTTTGCATGTTCTGCTGGTCGCCGTGGATTCTATACCAGACAATACCGTGAGGCATCAATACAACCGGATATTTCTGCGAAAGTTTTAACCAAAGTTCCATATCTCCCAGATATGGTTTGCCGCTAAAACCTCCAATTTCTTCGAAAACAGACCGTTTTATAATTGATGAAAGCGGTGCTTTGTGAAAAATCCACTTATCTTCAATATAATGCCTGCGGTATGCTT
>WFZV01000073.1 GCA_015489395.1 Bacteroidales bacterium | reverse complement strand
CCAATAAACCATTTACACAAGATTTAAACTCAAATTCTCAACTAAGTTAAAAAATGAAACGGTTATTTGTAATTATTATCGTTCAAATATTGCTTTTAAACATAGGATTAGCCCAATTTATTGCTCAAAATCGATATCTGGTTTATGCAAATCACATAATTGATACACGCTCTCTGCAAGTAGCGTATGATATGCCCGACTCTATAATACTTACCCATAGTTCTTATTTTCCGCCTTATTTGTATGTATCAGACTCCACGCGGGTTTATGTTTTTAATGTTTCACAAAGCACTATTCAACTTGATACAGTACTGGATTTACATTCATCGCATAGCGATTACCGTATTTTCACTTTAAAAAATTCACCATCAACAACAACATGCTACGCAGCAGGTCAAATACGGCCAGACAAAATTAGCATTTATAGAATTATCAACAATTCTGTTACCAACTCCCAAGCATATAACGATTATGTTTTAGGTCCTGTTTTTCCGCTTTCTGATAGCATTGGTTGTATTACAATGACACAAATACAAACTTCTATAGGCAGCACAGATATCGAAATAAGATATTTAATCATAGGTCCTAATAATGTAATTAAAGACACATCACAAAGCTACGCCATATCAGGATTTTGGTCATCTGTTCAAGTGGTTAAAACATTTCTTTCACCTAAGTTAGATTACTTTGGCATAATCACTAATGAAAATGAAACTATTTTATTAAAAACCATATTTAATAAAGACAATAACGCACAAGACCAGATAACTTTTACGGGAAGTCCATTCGATATAACCTTCTCGCCTAAAGGAAAATACATGTATTACACTTTAGAGAACGGTTTGTTTAAATATGACTTTGAACAAGATACATCACTTGAAATTTTAACATCAACAACTATCTCAAATATTATTTCAGTAAATTCGAATTTATGGATTTCCCATACTTCTCAGCCAAATTTAGATATAATTTATAATCCTGACGACCAAACAAACATCTATTATAAACCTAATGCTATAACCTTTGCAAACAACAGTAGAATTGGACACTTATTTCAACAATATCCAGCTACACTTTTCGACTATAACCTTAGAATTATCAACGAACAACCTCCTATTATCGAATTCACAATAGACTCCAATTTTATCGCAAAAAATATAGCATGGCAAGAACCCAATTTTATAATCTGGACTGCAAATGACTCGATTATCTTAGACACTACCTTTCAGGGTCAAAACCATTTTGTCAAAACATTTGCAACCATACATGGCGAAACCAAAATCTCAGCCACAGCTTATTTTATCACACACAACGATACTCTTACACAAACAACCCATCACCTTATAACTATCCAAACCTATCAAATACCTGACTTACTACAAGATACTCTAATAATCTCCTGTGACACACCTAATTACCAATTTAATTTTACAAACCTGGTCGAAGGACACGACTCAATCGTCTGGTTGGTCAATGGTCAAAAAATAGACACCATGTTTAACGTCTCCTCTGGTACACTCAAAGGACCAGGCAACTACCACGTAATTGTCTATTATCCAGGATTTTCTATACAGGATTCCATAAAACTCTTTTATCAAAATACAACCTTCACCAGGGACCAAATAAAAATCTTTGTAAATGGACAAGAATATTCTCCATCCAACCACCTGTTTTGTACACAAAGCGGCACGATAAAATTTGATATAACATTGCCAGACTCCTCGCTTTGTTCGAATAATTTTATTTATCACTACTTCTTCGGTGATGGTTCGAACCTGAGAACACTTAATCCTCAGATCGATCACAAATACAACCAATCTGGCGACTATCTTGTTACTATTTTCATACAAAATCAAGACACTCGCTATAATTATGCTTTTCATTTTCCTATTACAGTGTCGATAAATCCTGTTGACTCAGCTCCTGGTTTTATTAACTTAAATGTAAATCAACGGCTTACACTTCAAATAGACAAAGACTTCAAAATCAACTATTACAACTGGCTAAAACAAAACTTCCTGCTAATAGACCTGGACACAACTATTTACAACTCGTCAAGCTTTCTGATAAATATACCTGATGAAGGCTACCGCGGCGAAAATAAGTTAAAAGCCTTCTTCGCTGACTTAAGCTCAGACAACGCTCAAAATCTTAAAATAACGCTGAAAAATTACACTGGCGACACCCTGACTGTAAAAAACTTTTATCCATTGCCTTATACATACAAAATTTTCTTCGGACTACCCAAAATCTACAGACCAAACTTAACGACCTACCTTACTCCAGAATCATTTTACACTTATCTGTGGTCAAATTCTGCTTCTTTAACATTCAATCAAATCCTTAATTCGTCGCAAAACACACCTACTTACCATCGTTACGAAAAATACATGCAAGACAATGCTCTTTTAGATTTGCCACATTTTTGGCTTAATTCTGCTGCTTTAAAAACTCCCAGGGCGCTTACTTTCAACAGCCAGGTAGGAAACAGATTAGGCTTAACCTTTTCTATTGACACCAGTGTTGCCCATAGCCATGTTTCTATTGGACAGGTAGGCTTGGTCTTTTATCCGCATTTCGTACCAGGACAATTTCTATTTAGCTGGTCGTCCACAGCGCCGATTTTGTCTCAAACCGATTCGTCGGTGACAGTTGCAGCAGCTTTTCCTAATAAGTATGAAGTCACGCTTACTGTTAAAGACCAATTTGGCTGCAAGTACAAATCAACAGTAGATTTATACGTTATCGACTCGCTATCTGCAAGGATTCCGAATGCTTTCACGCCAAACGGAGATGGAATCAACGATACGTGGGACCTTCAGATTTTCTTTTTAAAGCAATTAACAGCAAATCCGCCGATTCCTGTTGCTGTCACTATCTGGAACAAAAACGGTAAAATCGTCAAACGCTTTTTAGTCAATAACATACCTCAATGGGATGGTACTGACAATTTTGGTCGCAAATTGCCACCTGGTCCATACTGGTACGTAATTACTATTAACAAAAAAATTGTAGCCAAAGGTACAGTCACTATTGTTTATTAAAAACGTAAATTTTTAGCCATGAAACGCTTGATTAACCTGCTCATATTGCTTTCGTTATATTTAATTAGTTTGGCGCAAGACACGGAATTTGCTACGGATTTCGTTCATAATCATTCGTTGCTTAACCCGGCATATAGCGGTAAATACAACTTTGTTAGTTTTAATTTGACGACAAATCGCAAATGGATTTACCCGGGTTCGCCGATTCATAGTGTTTTTTATGTTAGTGGTCGAAAAAATCACATGGGTTTAGGCTTTAATATAGGCATGAGCAAAGCAGCCCAGTTTTATAAAATGTCAATGGGACTTAGTTATTTTTATGATGTAGTTCTGTCGTGGGCTTCAAAGACTCATCTGTCAATGGGCTTGACAGCTGATATGTTTCAAGATTATTTGAATATCGCTCAATTAAACACTTTAGTGCCAGACCCAGCTCTTCAAGACCAAAAGCAGTTCAGCCGTTTTTATCCGCAAATAGCTGTAGGCGCCATGGTTTACAATGATTATTTTGAATTTGGTTTGGCAGGGTTGCGGTTACTTCCGTATTCCGGTTATTTCTTTTTGGGTAAAAAAATCGTTCTCCCGCCAGTTTTGGCTGTCAATGCTGCTTATTATTACCGCCATCCGATTGAACTTTACGACCTGACAACAGAATTTGGCGCTTTAATAAGTAAAAATTCGATTTATTTCCGTCCAAATGTTACAATTTACCTGAAAAAAGTCCTCAAATTAGGCGCAGGGCTTAGCACCAGGTATATTTTCGATATAAAATATTTTAACCTTTACGCACATTTTAACACAGGTTTAAAAATCAGCCGCAATTTCGTTTTTAATTACGAACTTACCTGGTATGCCATAAATACCAAAATCCCGACTATTGCTAAATTTGGCAATACTTTTTCCATTACAGTAAATATTTTTCCATTCCAGCCTGACATACCGCGATTTTTCTAAAAATTTAAAAACCTGTACGTTGTTATTTTGCGTGAAATAGAGTATATTCCTTGAGAATCAAAAAATTTTCCGTATGAAAAACCCTTTTCCTGCAGAACTATATCTGCGTCGCACGCGTCCACACAAAGAAGATGTGCGTGGAGCATATTTCCGTGATCAAACTGCGATTATACATTCTACGCCTTTTCGCCGTCTTAAGCATAAAACTCAAGTTTTCTACGCACCGCAAAATGATCATATTTGCACCAGAATCGAACATGTTATGCACGTTGCCACAATCGCAAAAACCATTTGTAAAGGCTTAAACCATTATGGCTGGCAACTTGACGTTGAAATGGCTTTTGCTATCGGACTTGGGCATGACCTCGGTCATGCCCCGTTTGGCCACGACGGCGAGACGATTCTCAACGAACTAATGGGTGGCAATGGTGCTTTTATACACGAAATTCACAGCTATCGCGTTGTGGAATATTTAGCCAACAAAGGCAAAGGACTTAACCTTACATACGGTGTTAAAGACGGCATAATTACCCACAATGGCGAAAAATACGAACGAACACTTAAGCCTGCCCAAAAGCCTAATGATTTAGACAAAATCAAAAACCGCCGCGTAGTACCCAGCTCTTACGAAGGCTGCGTAGTCAGATTTTCAGACAAAGTCGCTTACCTTGGCAGGGACATCGAAGATGCAATTTTAGCCGGTTTTATTACTTTCGACGATATTCCTCAAAACGTGAAAAAAGTCTTTGGCATTACGCAAGACAAAATCAATAGCGCCATTATCGATACCCTGGTCAATGACATTATCGAAGAATCAAAAAACAACGACTACATCGGCGTTAGCCAGGAAAAATACGAAGCAATGCTGGAATTAGTACGCTTTAATTACAAACATATTTACCTGAATGACAAACATTTAGCTTTTCCGTACGCAAAAAAAATCCTTACGACAATTTTCGAATATTTAGGCGAAATTTACGATAAATTCGGTAAAGACTACCAGGCTTACGAAAATCATAACCTTAAGGTCGTGCAACATTTTGGCAAATACCTGTCTGAAATGCACGAATTTTATAAAAATGAAACAGACAAACGCCGTATTTTGGGCGATTTCATCGCTGGAATGACCGATTATTACGCTATTGAAGCCATAAAACAGATTACAATCCCACGGCCAATCGTCTAAATGACTATTTTTTAGGCATTTAAACAAAAAATTTAACCATTAAAATCATCAAAAACATGGAAAAGTCTAACATAAAAGAGCTTACTCTTGAACAAATCGAACAATACCTCTTAGACCAATCAGAACCTAAATTCCGCGCAAAACAGATATTCCAATGGCTATGGCAAAAAGGCGCCACAAGCTTTGACCAGATGACCAACTTACCAAAATCCCTGCGACAAAAATTAAACCAAGACTTTTACCTGCCTGTCACCCAAATCCACTCATACCAGCAAAGTCCCACAGACCGGACAATAAAATACACTTTTGGCCTGGACGACAACAACCTTATAGAAGGCGTGTTAATCCCCAGCCGCAGCAGCAAACGTGTTACAGCCTGCATTTCGACACAAGCCGGTTGTCCGTTGGCATGTAAATTCTGCGCTACAGGCACAATGGGACTTCGCCGTAACCTAAAATGGTACGAGATTTACGACCATTTGTTCATCCTAAACCAGGAAAGCCTTAAACACTTCGGACGAAAACTTACCAATATCGTTGTCATGGGTATGGGCGAACCGCTTTTAAACTTAGACAATACGTTGCGAGCCATTGATTTGATTACCTCACCGCAAGGTCTTGGCTTTTCGCCACAAAGAATAACGCTTTCGACTGTCGGAATAATCAAAGAACTTTACCGTCTGGCAGACTT
>WFZV01000072.1 GCA_015489395.1 Bacteroidales bacterium | reverse complement strand
ATGTGGAATTGCATTGGAGAGGCTGCATTACCGGTTATGTCAAACACTGTGGCAAAAACTTTGTGTTTCCTGTCAATGTAGTTTTTTTCAATAATGTCGTCGGCACGGATAGCGTGTTTGTATGCCAGAGTATATGAGTCGTCCAACAGCTGTTCCAGGTTGTTGTGGATTTGGTAGTAAGTTATGGTTAATTCAGCTTTAAATTGCGGAAAACTGATTGTTATCCAGCATTTATCGTGTTTTATATTTGGGTCTGTAAATGGAACGACTTTGGCATAAGTAGGGATATCGAAACTATAAGGACAGGTGTCGGGGTTAAATTTTTTGTAATCTTTTTTGGGTAAATTTATCCGGAAATAAGCCACTGGCCGCGGGGTTGGTTTGGGCTTTTGGCAGAGAAAATTTAATGAGGCAATGAACAGGGTTAATAGTATAATCGAGTGTTTTTTCATGATTTTTAGTGCTTTATGGTTAAAAAAATTAAATTTTTCGTACTTTTATTTTTAAAATATGTCGTTTGTCCACGTCTAAAACTTGAAATTCAAAGCCTTTGATTAAAAATTTTTCGCCTTTTTGTGGAAAATCGCCTTTTATTTCGAGCAAAAGTCCAGCAAGTGTTTCAGCATCACCTTTTAATGGTTCGAAAATTTCTTCGTTTATGTTAAAGATACGGTAAAAATCGTTTATTAAAAACTTTCCGTCAAATTCATAGCTGCCGTCTGGCAATTTTCGATAACCTAAATCGCCTTTATCGTGTTCGTCTGTAATATCACCTACGATTTCTTCTAAAACGTCTTCAAGAGTGACAATACCGCTAAAACCACCGTATTCGTCAATTACAATGGCCAGATGTGTCTTTTTTTGTTGAAAAAGCTCAAAAAGATCGTCAATTTTCATTGTTTCTGGCACAAAAAGCGGCTCGCGAACTAACGCTTGCCATTGAAAACTGTCGTCTCTGTGAAGATGTGCGATAAGGTCTTTGGCAACTAAAATACCTTTTATGTTGTCCAAACGTTCTTTATACACAGGATAACGCGAAAATCCAGATTGTGCGATTTTTTGCTTAACCTCGGAAAATTTTGAGTCATAATCAATCGCCACTACATCAACGCGAGGAGTCATAATCTCTTTTACATCGACCGAGCCAAAGCGTATAATTTCTTTCAGTATCTTTTTCTCTTCGTGAACACCGCTTGTTATATCAATTGCCCTGGAAATATCTTCGAGTGAAATTTCAGCTTTAGGCTTAACAATTTTCGAAATAATCGCAGAGCTACCTAACAAAAACTCACTTATTGGCGAGAGGAGTTTATTCAAAATCAGCAATGGATATGCCATTAATTGCGTAAAAGTCTTATTATACGTATTTGCGTAAACTTTGGGAATTACCTCACCAAAAAGCAAAATCAAAAAAGTTACAATAACTGCTTCAAATACAAATCGTTGCCATTCAGCAGAAAAATGGAAAGCTTCATCAACAATGAAAGTCGATAGTATAACAATGCCAATATTTACGAAATTATTGGAAATCAGTATGGTGGCTAAAAGCCTATCAGGGGCTTGTAAAAGTCTAAGGATGATAAAACTTACGTTGTTTTGGGCGGCAGATTTTTTAATTTGTTCGATATCTTCTGGAAGTAACGAGAAAAAAGCAACTTCTGAACCTGAAATAAGGGCAGAACTAATTAGCAACAAGACGAAAAAAAATAATTCTACGATTAATTTAGCATTAGTGACTGATAATAATTCCATTAGCAAAGTGCTGTTGTAAATTTCGAATTTAAAATAGTAAATCTATGTAAAAAATTAAAAGAGGCTGCTCCACAAACGGCTATGAAAGGGAACAGCCTCTCTTGTATCATAAAAAGGTTAAAACAGATTATTCTTCAGAAGTTTCTTCAGGAGAAGAGAAGTTTTCGATGTCAGCGTCGTCGTTGAAATTTTCTTCTTCAGCTTCACGACGTTTGTGGCGTGGAGAAAGCATAATAACGTTACTTGCCACAATCTCAGTCACACGACGAATATTTCCATCACGATCGCGTAATGTTCTTGTATGCAACTTACCTTCAATGTACAGTGGATCGCCTTTACGAATGTGTTTTTCAGCTAATTCAGCCAAACCACGCCAAAGCACAATATTATGCCACTCAGTCTGAGTTACACGACGACCGTCACGAGTTCTGCGGCTTTCGCTTGTAGCGAAAGAAAAAGTACTTACAGGAACTCCGCTTTCCAAACGCTTTGTTTTAGGATCTCGTCCAACGTTCCCGATTAATTGAACTTTGTTAATTC
>WFZV01000071.1 GCA_015489395.1 Bacteroidales bacterium | reverse complement strand
ATACCAGCGTGTTACCGAAAATTTAGGGATATTCGGAATGCCTTAGTTTTCAAAAACTTGGCTCTGCGGCAGCTTTCCCTGGCGGGACCACAGAGCCGAGTTCAGTTGGCTCGGCTTTTTTTATTTGTTCTTTTTGCATTAAATCCAGCTCCCTGAACTATTTATCTTTTTCGATTAATATCCATTCCTCAAAATCCACGGAATTTTGCTTATAATTTAAAATCGCTTGTAATTCCAGCAATTAACCATTTAGTCAGAAATGTAAATCTCTCCTGTTTTTATGATAATTTAGTAATTATGGTCAAATTTTTGCAGATTCTACATACTACTTACGAAAATTTATTCAAATGTCTGTTTCGATTTTCGATAGTTTTTTATCGCTTTTCTTTCCAAACCGCTGCATAGCCTGCAACCGTCCTCTAAAGCAGCACGAAAAATATTTATGCGATTCTTGCCTGTATGATTTACCTAAAACTCACTTTGTTTCGCCAACTGATAACATTATCGTAAAATCTTTTATGGGGCGTGTGCCAGTGCGATTTGCATACAGTTTTTTGCATTATACCAAACACTCAGCTGTTCAGAAAATTTTATTTAACATTAAGTACTTTGGTGCAGCAGATTTTGCTGTGTTTATGGGCGAAATATTTGGGCAACACTTAAAAAACATCAGTTTTTCAGACAATTTCGATTATCTTCTGCCTGTTCCTCTGCATCCGAAAAAGAAAAAAATTCGTGGATACAACCAGGCAGAAGAAATAGCCCGCGGACTGTCGAATATCCTGAAAATTCCGGTTTTAACCAATGCAGTAACACGGACAGTTTTTACCCAGACACAAACACACTTATCCGCCGATGAACGATGGCAAAACGTTAAAGGTATCTTTAAAATCATTCGTCCAAATCATCTGAAGAACAAGCACATAATAATTATCGACGATGTTTTGACAACCGGTGCCACAATCGAGTCGCTTAGCCAGACTTTACTCTCACGGCTCAAAGTCACAATTTCCATCCTGACTCTTGCCACAGCCAAAGGCATTTAGTTTCTTTTTTGTTAAACTTTCTCAAAAATTACTTGAACAAAGTTTTTGTCTTTATTTTTAATTAGAAACTAAAAATCACGAAAAATGAAAAAGCTCATATTTGCTTTTATTGCAGTATTTACAGGCTTTTTAGCATTTAGCCAAAATTTATTTGTCCCTATCGAATATCAAAAAGCTATCCGCAATCAAACTCGAACCAGCACAGGTCAACCAGGCAAAAACTACTGGATTAATCATTCTGATTATGTGATAAATGCAGATTTTAACCCAATCACAGGCGAACTGCAAGGCAGCGAAACCATTACTTACCACAACAACAGCCCTGATACACTAAAGATGCTTGTAGTTAGACTTTACCAGGACGTATGGAAAAAAGGCGTTTCAAGGGATTTTCAAGTTCCAGAACAAGCTTTAACCAACGGTACTAAACTAACGAAAATCAACGTTGACGGCCAATCGTATAATCCCGATAGCGTTAGGCATTATAATACTTTGGTTTTTATCATGTTAAAAAAGCCCATTTTGCCACACTCGCAAGCCACGGTCCAATTCGACTGGCAAACGCAAATGCCGACTCTTTTTGCTATGCGCTATGGCCAGTATAATGACCGTACGTTTTTCGTAGCATACTGGTATCCGGAAATTGCAGTGTATGACGATGTTTACGGCTGGGACCGCAGAAATTTCACAGGCATGCAGGAATTCCATAACGACCATAATAATTTTGACGTCACAATAGCAGTGGACTTCCCTAATTTAGTCTGGGCTACTGGACATTTAGTCAATGCTAATGAAATTTACGACCAACACATTTTAGACCGTATTGCCCAGGCCAGAAAATCTGACAAAGTCATTCACATCGTTACTAAACAAGATTTATCAGGCAACTTGCTCAAAAAATTAGGTAAAATCAAATGGCACTTTATAGCCCGGCAGGTTCCAGAATTTGCTTTTGGTACTTCTGACAAATACGTCTGGGACGCTACTTCTTTGAAAGTCAAAAACAAACGTGTGTTAATTAGCGCTGTTTATAATCCAAAACACACTACGTTCAGCTACATGACAAAACTGGTACATGATATTTTATACCAATATTCGTACAAACTACCAGCAATCCCCTACCCTTACGAAGCCATGACTATTTTCAACGGCGGCGGCGCAATGGAATTTCCGATGATGGTTAATGAAAGCGAATTCAAAGACACTTGCATGAATTACTATGTCACTGCGCACGAAGTAGGTCATAGCTATTTCCCATTTATGACCGGAACAAACGAAACAATGTACGCATGGATGGACGAAGGCTTGATAAACTATTTTCCACGGTATGTTGCCCAGACTTTAAATCCCAAATGCACAAAGTATTTTACAGATATGGTAGCTCGATACAAATCTATTGCAGGAACAAGCAATGATTTGCCCATTGGCGTTCCTACAAGCGACGTTGCAAACTGGATGTACTACCGTCATATTGCTTACAATAAACCATCCTTTGCTTTTTATGTTTTAACTGATTATCTTGGTAAAAAACTATTCTTCAAAGCATTGCGCACATTTGCATTACGCTGGAAAACGAAGCATCCGTATCCATGGGACTTTTTCGAAACTTTCAACGACGTTACAGGGCAAAACCTTAATTGGTTCTGGCAGGCTTATTTCTTCGAATTTGCTTATCCTGATTTGGCATTAACCAATGTTAATTATCACGATAATCAAGTTTCTCTTGAAGTCAAAAATTCTGGTCAACTGCCAATACCTTTCAGCGTAATTATTAAATGCGCAGATGGACAGAAAATTGTCAAAGAATTTAAAATCGATACATGGAAAGGCACAAATGACTTTAAACTCACGCTACCTGTCAAATCCGCACCAATTGAAATACAAATCAAAGACAAATTCAACGCTGACGTCAACCCTTCGAATAATTTTGTAAAATTCTAATTTACTGACATTTTACGTACTTATTTTTCTGCATATAAGCCAGACAACGAACGACCAGGGCGAGGCCTACAGCCTCGCCCTGGT
>WFZV01000070.1 GCA_015489395.1 Bacteroidales bacterium | reverse complement strand
CGGAAATATTGTCTAATCGAACCAGAGCGCGGAAGTCGCTGAATTTCTGTTGGTTTACTGCCAAAGCTTTGAGTAAAGAGCTGTTGTATTTGAGTTTTGAGGTCCATATTTTAATCGTTTAAACCAGGATAAATGTAAAAACTTTTATATGTTTTAGAAAAATGCTAAGTTTAAAATAAAAAAATCAATTATGCGACGTTTAAGTATTATCTTGTTGATAATTAGCTTTTTTACAACGTTAGGCCTCTCACAGCAGCCGGGTAGTTTTTCGTGGCGGCCGCCGGATTTGAAAGATTTATACATGAAAAAATGCCCTTATGATTCTAACGCACCAGCAATGATTTTGTCTGAATATGGAAAAATTTACTTTGCAGATTGGCGTAGCGAGCTGAGAATGTTTTATGAAATTAATCGTAGAATCAAAATTTTTAAACTGCAGGGCAAGAAATACGCTCATTATGAGCAAGTTTTTTACCGTGGTTATGATAATTTTGAAGAATTTGCCAGTGTAAAAGCTTTTTATTACACACTTCAAAACGGCCGTCCGGTCAAAAAACGCCTTAAGCGCAAGTATATCCAGCGGATAAAATTAGGTCATGGATACTACAAATTAGTCATTGATTTTCCAGATGCCCGTCCTGGCGATATTGTCGAGTACCGTTTGAGTTTCACAACGTTTTTGTTTGCAAGGCCTCAACCGTGGTTTTTCCAGCACGATATTCCAACACGGTATAGCCAATTTGATATGATTGTGCCACAGAATATTAGATATTATTTAAACATCGTAGGAAAAGATTATCTGGTTAAAAATCAAGTAGAAAATGGCATTACAACTATCGAACACACAGGGACTTACAATGACCAGATTCCGCCTGGTCTTGACTATCCGTCCAATTCGCTCAGTGGAACGTTTTTGTTTAAACTCAATTGTACTTATTACACATTTGCAATGAAGGACATACCGCAGTTTTACCCGGAAAAATATTTAGACAATCCTCGAAATTACTATTATCAAGTGCAGCCCATGCTTTATTATGTTGATCAAAATTACACGTACTTTGACGACCTGCAGACCTATATCTGGAAAAAATTTTCAAAACGGCTGTTCCTCACTCTTGAACCCAATTACAAGCCTATGACTCGCTCGCAAGCTGCGATGAGTTATTATCCAGCTGGTTACGTTATTTTTAACGCAACTGATTGGCAGCGTTTTGCACAAAGTATGCGCAGAAATTCAGACTGGTACTTGCAAATGCTCAGATTTATTCCCGGAAGCCCATCAATAGCAGCTTTAACCCAAAATCAACAAAGCCAAAAACAAAAAATCACAGCAATTTACAATTGGGTAAAGCGCAATGTCCAATGGAACCACAAATACAGCGCTTTCAACGACCATTCATTGCAGCGGGTAATTCGCGAAAAATCAGGTAACAGCGCTGAACTTAATATGTTGTTTATCAATTTGTTGCGAAAAGCCGGTATAAAAGCTTATCCTGTTCTGGTCAAAACAGTTGACCAGGGACATCTCATCGGACAGGTGGCTGCGAGCTACCAGTTTAACCATCTGATTGCTTTAATTAAATACGAAAATAAAGATTTTGCATTTGACCTTATTTCTGACCGCCCCTGGATTTTACTGGACTCAAATGACCATAATCAAGTCGGATTTGTAATTGCACAGGATACAGCATATTTTTATCAGCTTAACGACCCGGAAAATCACATAAACTATTACCGGACAACCTTAAAACTCGAACACGATACACTATCTGGCAGCATAAAACATGTTTTGAATGGACGGTTAATGCTGGATTCTGCTCTAACTGGTGTCGAAAATAACTTCAGCAGTTTAGCCAGTACAAAAATAAATTTATACGAGCATTCTCAGGATGATGCCAATTTAACAGAAATTTATCACATAAACACTTCGGATTTAACACGACATAATGATTCTTTATTAATCATACAGCCATTTGCCATTTACAAAATCTTACATAATATTTTCGACTCATATTCAAGGACTTATCCCGTTTATTTGTTTAATACTTCAAAAATTCGAATACAGGAAACAATCGGGTTAGATACTGACTACAAACTTGTAAAACCATTGAACATTGACAAACAAATCGAAGGAGCAGGACTGACTGTTAAAACTGTACTTTTGGACAAACAACTTATTTTGACACTGATTTTCAACCTTGACAAATATTACTTTACGCACTCACAATTTTCAGAGCTTTACAATCTTTACGAGCAATTGTCTAAACTCAAAAGCGCAGAGATTGTCTTAAAAATCAAATAAGCAGCAGCCAGACAGAGCGAGAAATTAGACGTTTTTCGTATATTTGTCGAAAAAACAAAGAGGTAGCGATGGACTTAAGTAAGTTTAAAAGCAAAATTTCTGTTCAAATACGTTATGCCGACCTGGACACTTACGG
>WFZV01000069.1 GCA_015489395.1 Bacteroidales bacterium | reverse complement strand
ACTGTACACATTAGAGGCTGCCGTGAGGCAGCCTCTAATTGGTTTATAACGAAGACTTTAACATGCAATTACGGATTAGTTTGTCTTTTTTCAATAGTTTTATTTCTTTTGATATAGTTTTTTAAAAATGAGAGATAGTGGAAGCAGAAAACAGAGAAATTGTTATAAAAGCAGAGCCAGAGCAAGTGTCAATTGCTCTTTTAGAAGACAAAAAACTTACCGAGTTTGTCCAGGAAAAGCGTAATAAACAATTCAACGTCGGTGATTTTTACTTAGGCAAGGTCAAAAAAATAATGAACGGCCTTAATGCTGCTTTCATCGACATCGGACACGAACGAGATGCTTTTTTGCATTATCACGATTTAGGTCCTAATTTTCGTACATTCAAAGGCTACATTAAAACTGCTATTCAACATCCAAAAAATATTTTGCCTTTAGAAAAAATCAATTTTTATCCTGAAATCGACAAAAATGGACGTATTTCTGACCTTTTGCGTCCCGGTGAATCTGTTTTAGTCCAAATTTCCAAAGAAGCCATTAACAACAAAGGCCCACGGCTTACTACAGAAGTTACATTACCCGGTCGTCATCTTGTTTTAGTTCCTTTTTCGAATAAAGTTTCTATTTCGCAGAAAATCAAGAATAAGGAGGAACGAGAACGTTTGCGTCAGCTGATTTTAAGTATTAAGCCGAGGAATTTTGGCGTAATCGTGCGCACTGCTGCCCAGGGGAAAAAAGTGGCTGTTCTGGATGCTGAATTGCGTGAATTACGTCAGAAATGGTCGGATATTGTCAAAAAAATCGCTAATCTTAAGCCACCTCGTCTGGTGCAGAGCGAAATTGACCGAATTTCTGCTTATTTACGTGATGTGCTAAATACTTCTTTTAGCGCAATTTATGTCAATGACCAGGCTTTGTATTACGAAATTAAAGATTATCTGGCAAGCATTGCACCTGGTAGTCAGCGGATTTTAAGGTATTACACCGGTAAAGCAGATATTTTCGATTATTACAATGTTTCAAAGCAGGTAAAAAAGCTATTTCAACGTATTGTCCCGCTGAAAAAAGGCGCATATTTAATTATCGAGAAGACCGAGGCACTTTACGTAATTGATGTAAATAGCGGCAATAAAACTGGCAGTGGTATTGACCAGGAAACCAACGCTTTTGAGGTTAATATGCTCGCTGTTGAAGAAATTGCCCGTCAAATGCGGCTGCGAGATATGGGTGGCATAATTGTAGTGGATTTTATCGACATGAAAGACCAGGCTCATCGCGAAGCTGTTTACAAAGCAATGAAAAAGCAAATGCAGAAAGATCGTGCAAAGCATAGTATCTTGCCGCTTACTAAATTTGGTTTGATGCAGATAACCCGCCAGCGTGTCCGTCCTGAAATTAGTTTGCTGAATTTCGAACCATGCCCTGTATGCAATGGTACCGGACAGGTCACGCCTACAATATTAATTATCGATGAAATTGAAAGTAAACTGCAGACAATCAGCGAAGACGGTAAATATTCAAAGATTTTGCTCAAAACCCATCCGTTTATACACGCTTATTTGACAAAAGGTTTGCTGTCAATAGCTGCAAAATGGCGATTTAAGTATAAGGTTAATTTAAAGGTGCTACCGGACAAAAATTATTTCTTTTTGGAATATAACTTTTTTACGCATAAAGGTGAGAAAATTAATATTTAACATAATTTTCGTACTGTTAATTAGTTCCTGCACAATTCCTTTTGCATCGAATAGATATAATTATCGTGTAGCTTCGGAGTTTAATGTTGATTCAGCATATCGTATTTTGAAAGATTTTGTTGCCATTGGTCCTCGTGTGCCGAATACTCGTAGGCACGATTCGGCTCGTAATTTTATCGTCTCGTATTTAAGAAGTTTAGGATATGAGCCTAATTTACAGCGATTTGTAGTTCGTCGTTTTGATTCGGTTCCGTTGCATTTAACCAATATAATTGTTATTTCGAATCCCAGAGCCTCAAGGCATGTACTGCTTTTTACGCATTGGGATAGCCGTTTTATAGCAGATAAGGATTCAGATTATTTGACTCATCCTCAACCTGTTTTAGGAGCTAACGACGGTGGCAGTGGCACAGCGGTTTTGTTGGAGATCGCCAGGATTTTAAGGCATAAACCATTGAAAAATTATAGTATTGATTTTGCATTTTTTGATGGAGAGGACCAGGGTCCAGTCGGACAAACCACTACAAAGTCCTTGAAATATTGGGCTTTGGGTAGCCGGTATTGGGCAAAACATAAGCCACAGAGTTATTCGCCAATGTTTGGGATTGGCGTTGATATGGTGGGTTATAAGCATGCGAAATTTGAAATTGAAGGTTGTTCTGCATTTTATAATGGTTATGTTGTTAAAAGACTTTGGAAAATCGCTGCAGCCCTTGGCTATGATACACTTTTTATTAATCATCCTTCTTTAGAGAGGTTTAATAGTCATATTGTTTTGTCGCAAAAAGCTAATATTCGTTCGGTTATGGTCATGGAGAATATTCCAGGAAGAATTTATGGACCATATTGGCATACAAGCCGGGATTCTTTAAACATAATAAGTAAAAAGACATTAAAGGCTGTGGGACAAACGCTTATAACTGCGATTTACAATCTGTGACATAATTTTCTTATTTTTGCATAAATCACTAAAAGTTTTTAACATGAAACAAGTTTTTTCAGTCATAATGGCCGGAGGAATTGGAAGTCGTTTTTGGCCTCTTAGCCGTGAACGGAAGCCAAAACAGTTTTTAGATATTCTGGGAACTGGACGCACTTTAATTCAACAGACTTATGACCGAATGCTTCGACTCAGCTCTCCAGACCAGATTTACGTTGTTACCAATCAACAATATTTTGATTTAGTCCGTGAGCAATTGCCTGATATTCCTGAACAGAATATCCTTTTAGAGCCGCGTCGTCGTAACACAGCACCTTGCATAGCTTACGCAGCTTATAAGATTTTGCCTAAGAGCAAAGATGCTGTTATGGTCGTTACACCTGCAGACCATTTAGTCATTGATGTTGAAGATTTTGCCAGGACTCTTAATGCTGGTGTTGATTTTATCAATAAATTTAAACCTGAAGCGCTGGTTACTTTAGGCATAAATCCGTCTCGTCCAGAGACTGGTTATGGTTACATTCAATTTGACAGTAGTGTCGAATTT
>WFZV01000068.1 GCA_015489395.1 Bacteroidales bacterium | reverse complement strand
CTTTAGCTGTTTTAGTAGTAGGTTTGTTTATAATTAAGCTATTTGTAAATGCGTTACGCAAGGGATTTTCGAAGAAAAAAATGGATCCGGGATTGATTAATTTTTTGTTATCGCTAATAAATGTGACGCTCCAGGTATTGCTGTGGATTAGTGTTTTGGCTATGCTTGGCATTCAGATGTCGTCGTTTGTAGCAATTATTGCTGCTGCTGGTTTCGCTATAGGCATGGCTTTGTCTGGTACATTACAAAATTTTGCCAGTGGAGTATTGATTTTGTTGTTAAAGCCATTTAGAGTAGGAGATTTTATTGAAGCTCAGGGAGTTCAAGGTGTTGTGGATCAAATACAGGTTTTCAGCACAATAATTAAGACTCCTGATAATAAAACAGTGGTTGTTCCTAATTCGAGTTTGTCAAATACAATTATTACCAATTATTCCGCAGAGCCGCAGAGGAGAGTAGATTGGACTTTTGGCATAGGTTATGGTGATGATGTTGATAAAGCAGAAAAGATTATTCGTGAATTGATTGATGCGGACGAGCGCATATTGAAAGAGCCAGAGCCGTTTATAGCAATTTCGGAATTGGCAGATAGTAGTGTTAATCTGGTTGTTCGTGTTTGGGTTAAGTCAGAGGATTATTGGGGTGTATATTTTGACATGATTCGTAAGGTTTATCAAAGATTTATGGCAGAAGGTATCAATATACCTTATCCGCAAATGGATGTACATTTACATCAAGCATAATTGTAGTAAAGAAGCTATGTTTTAGGGGTTTGGTTAATTTCTGGGGGTCCTGCCGCAAGGCAGGGCCTTTTTTATGTTTAAAAAGCCTATCAAAGGTACGATGTTAAAAAATGAGTACGTAAGATTTTTGAGTAATTGCTGATAAAGAAATGTTCGTCGGGGTAAGGTTAAAAAAAAATAAGGTAGTTTGTGCAATTTTGAGGTGGTGGGTGGCGGGAAAACGAATGTTTTCTGAGCGAGAGGGCTGTCTGCTTTTATTTTTTTTCTGTTGTTTAGATTACAGCAAGTTTGATTTAAAGTTTATGCTGTTTAGAGAAAATTTTTCGTAGCAGACAGCCCGTAAGTTTGTGCGATGCAGAAAATGTAAAAAAGCAGTTTTATGATATGATTTTTTATTTTTTGTGTAAAAAAGTTTTTCGACAACGTTTGCGGTGAATTGTAAAATAAAAATTAGTCGTAATGATTTTCAGGCTTAAGGCGGTCTTCTTGTTCGATGAATTGCATAACCTGTTCGACCATATTACGCGAGCCGATAAATAGAGGCACTCGTTGGTGAAGTTCAGTGGGTTTGATGTCCAGTATTCTGCGTCCGTTTTGGTCAACAGCCAGACCGCCAGCTTGTTCGATGATGAAAGCCATTGGATTAGCTTCATAGAGAAGGCGGAGTTTGCCGTTTGGGTGTTTTTTTGTAGCAGGATACATGTAAATGCCGCCTTTTAGCAGGTTTCTGTGGAAATCAGCGACAAATGAGCCGATGTAACGGGAAGTGCAAGGGCGGCCAGATTCTTTGTCTTGTTCCTTGCAGTACTCAATGTATTTTTTTATGCCATTGGAAAAAGAGTGGAAGTTCCCTTCGTTTACAGAGTAGATTTTACCGTTTGTAGGAGTCTTGATGTTCGGGTGGGACAGACAAAATTCGCCGATTGATGGGTCGAGAGTGAAACCATTAACACCGTGGCCTGTGGTGTAAACGAGCATTGTAGATGAACCGTAAATTATATAGCCAGCAGCCACTTGTTTAGTTCCTTCTTGCATGAAGTCTTCTTCGGTGGGTTTATGTCCACGTGGAGAGACGCGACGGTAAATAGAGAAAATCGTTCCGATAGAGACGTTAACGTCGATATTTGATGAGCCGTCTAATGGGTCCAGGCAAAGTACGTATTTAGCATTTTTAGCCATTTCAGTGTCGTCAGCGATGATTTCAGGATTTTCTTCAGTAGCCATGCCAGCTATTTCAGAGCTGCCGAACATTGCATTAATAAATTTTTCGTTGGCAAAAATGTCTAATTTTTTGACTTCTTCGCCCTGAACGTTGATTCTTCCTGTTGCTCCTAAAATGTCTGCCAATCCAGCCATGTTTACTTCACGACTAACGATTTTGGCAGCAAGCCCTATATGCGTCAAAAGGCGAGATAACTCGCCTTTTGCATAGGGAAATTCTTGTTGTCGCATTATGATAAACTCGTTGAGTGTGATTAATTTACGTGTTTTATCCATTTTTTTAAGATTTAGGATTTACTGCTTCAATGTAAAAATTTTTTGTGAAATTAAAGAAATCGAAATTGACAATATGACAATGTTTTTAAACTTGATTCACTGCAAAATGTGTCATAAAATTATTCGATTCTGAAAAAGTGTCAGTTTTTTGACAAAAAGATAAAATATTTCGTAAAACAGTAACTCGTTGATTATTAGTTTAATGCAAAACAAATGTTTTTTTGGCATAAAATATGACAATGGGAGGAAAGGAAACAAAAAACTGGAAAAATGGCAGAATTCAAAATTAAACCTTTAGGCAGTCGCGTAATTGTAAAACCGATCGAAGAACCAGAAAAAACTTCCGCTGGTCTGTACCTGCCTGACACTGCCAAAGAAAAATCTATGGAAGGTGAAGTAATGGCAGTGGGTAAATTGGACGATGAATTCAAAGTTAACGTAGGAGATCGTGTTATTTACCAGAAGTATGCTGGGACTAAAGTCGTTTTAGACGATCAGGAATATTTGATTCTTGACCAAAACGACGTTTTGGCAGTTTTGTAATTTTAAACAAACATTTTAAACAGTCTCTTCTAACCTAAACTATTCACAATTTTAGTCTAAAAACTTAAAAACAAAACCTAAAAATTTAAGAGATATGGCAAAAGAAATTAAATACAATTTCGAAGCACGTGAACTTCTGAAAAAAGGAGTTGATGCCTTAGCAAATGCAGTAAAAGTTACCTTAGGTCCCAAAGGACGTAATGTTGTTATTGAAAAGAAATTTGGCGCACCACAAATAACAAAAGATGGTGTTACTGTAGCCAAGGAAATAGAATTTTCTGATCATTATATGAACACCGGCGCACAGTTGGTTAAGGAAGTAGCCAGCAAGACAGGAGATAAAGCCGGTGATGGTACAACAACAGCTACAGTTTTGGCACAGGCTATTTTCAATGCAGGTTTGAAAAACGTTACAGGCGGAGCTAATCCAATGGACTTGAAACGCGGTATAGACAAAGCAGTTCGCCGCGTTGTTGAACATCTCAAAGAAATGAGCCAGGAAGTTGGCGATGATTACGATAAAATTAAGGCAGTTGCATTGATTTCTGCTAACGGCGACGAAGAAATTGCTGAAGCTATAGCAGACGCAATGAAAGCTGTTAAGCTCCATGGCGTTATCACAATCGAAGAAGCAAAAGGTATCGAGACAGTAGTCGAGAAAGTTGAAGGTATGCAGTTTGACCGTGGTTACATTTCTCCATATTTCATCACTGACCCAGAAAAGATGGAGGTTGTTTACGAAAATCCATACATTTTCATAACAAGCGAAAAGATTTCGTCTATTAAGGACATCAAGACCTTGCTCGAAATGGTATTGCAAGAAGGTCGTCCACTGTTGATCATTGCTGAAGACGTAACCGACGATGCTCTTGCAACATTAGTATTGAACCGCTTACGTAACCCGGCATTCAAGGTTGCTGCAGTTAAAGCTCCTGGCTTTGGTGATCGTCGTAAAGAAATGCTTGAAGACATCGCAGTATTGACAGGCGGTATCGTTGTAAGCAAGGAAAAAGGTATGGTATTAGAGAAGACTACATTAGACATGCTTGGTACAGCTGATAAGATTGTTGTTGACAAAGAAAACACAACAATTATCAATGGTCACGGCGATCCAAGCAAGATTGAAGCACGTAAAGAACAAATCAAAGCTCAAATCGAAAAAGCTACAAGCGATTACGAACGCGAAAAATTAGAAGAACGTCTTGCTAAACTCAGTGGCGGTGTTGCAGTTCTCTATGTTGGTGCTGCAAGCGAGGTTGAAATGAAAGAAAAGAAAGACCGTGCAGAAGACGCTCTCAACGCTACACGTGCAGCTATTGAGGAAGGAATTATCCCAGGTGGTGGTGTTGCTTATATCCGTGCAATACCAAAGCTTGATTCTATCGAAGTTTCTAACGAAGACGAAAAATTAGGTATTGAAATCGTACGTAAAGCTCTTGAAGCTCCATTACGTCAAATTGCAGAAAACGGCGGTTGGGAAGGCAGCGTAATTGTCAATAAAGTTAAGGAAGGTAAAGATGACTTTGGCTTCAATGCTGCTAAAGGCGAATTTGAAAACTTGCTTACAAGCGGCGTAATCGACCCAACTAAAGTTGCCCGTATTGCAATTGAAAACGCTGGTTCAATCGCAGGCTTGTTGTTGACAACAGAAGCAGTTATTGTTGACGAGCCAGAAAAAGAACAAAATACACCTGCTGCTCCAGGTATGGGCGGTATGGATATGTATTAATACCAGAGTAAGCGGCTATAGGCCAAGGTTTTAGACGCTGACGGGGGCTGGCACGCAGTGCCAGCTCCCGTCTTTTTTTTTCGTCGAATTCAGGTAGTATTAGCGTATGGAAAAAAGCAAGGGGGCGAGTAAATTCGCAGAAAAAATTACTGTTAGATGTTGAAAAATGCTGATTCGGTTTATGGCGGATTTTTGAAAAATGAAAAAAATTGTTTTTTTAGCATAAATCAATCGTGGTGGTAAAAAATTCAATGACTCATGATGCAGCAGATTAACGATTTTCTATTGTGGCTTGATAAGTATTTGGGCAGCTCGCCATGGTTTGTATGGTTGCTTTTGGGAACAGGTTTGTTTTTTACGTTTTATCTGAAATTTCCGCAGATTCGTTATTTCAAGCATGCAATAAGGATAGTTTCTGGCAAGTATGACAAAAAGACAGATAAAGGAGATACGTCTCATTTTCAAGCACTTTCCACGGCGCTTTCAGGAACTGTAGGTACTGGTAACATTGCAGGGGTCGCTTTAGCTATTCATCTGGGTGGACCTGCTGCTTTGTTCTGGATGTTGTTAACGGCTTTTATAGGTATGACGACAAAATTTGTGGAGGTAACGCTTTCGCACAAATACAGGGATTTTTTGCCAGATGGCTCAGTCGCTGGTGGTCCGATGTATTATATGAAAAAGCGTTTGAACATCCGGTTGAAAAACGGTAAAGTCATTAAGACCGGTTATTGGCTTGGGGTGATTTTTGCCTTAGCCACGTTTTTATCTTCGTTTGGTTCTGGTAATATGCCGCAAATAAACAGTATCGCCAATGCCATGTGGAGTACGTTTCATGTCCCAAATCTCTGGACAGGGGCAATTTTAGCTGTTTTATTGGCATTGGTGATAATTGGAGGAATAAAGCGAATCGCACAAGTAACGGATAAATTGGTGCCTGGTATGGCATTGATTTATTTTATAGGTGCTTTGGGCGTATTGATAACGAATTATAAGAATTTGCCGTCTGCTTTTTATTCGATTTTTCATGACGTATTTACCGGTACGGCAGCGGTCGGAGGATTTCTTGGTGCCAGTATTGCGTTTGCCTTTAATCGAGGGGTAAACCGTGGATTGTTTTCCAATGAAGCAGGGCAGGGTTCAGCTCCGATAGCCCATGCAGCTGCTCGTGCGCATGAGCCTGTTTCAGAGGGTATGGTGGCATTGTTAGAGCCTTTTATCGACACGATAATTATATGTTTTTTGACAGGATTAGTTATTCTTTCGTCTGGTGTATGGACGCAAAAGTTTGAGAATAAGTTTCAAATCGCAGATATGTATGTTTTAAGCCGCAAATTTGATGAGCATAATAAGCATGATGTAAAGTTGATTTCAGATGCTTTAAATCGAAAGGGTACACTTCCTCTTTATACTGGTAAATTGCAGGTAAAAGATGGTCGTATAGTCAATGATTTAACGATTATTGAGGCACGGTCATTTGCAGAGGATGTACGGGTTTTGAAACATGGTAAGCCGTTTACAGGGACAATTTTAGTAAAGGATGGCAAGCCGCAAGTGCCTGAGGATATAGAGTTTATGGGTAAATCATTGTTGCATTCAGCGCCTTTGTCGGCAGAGGCGTTTAAGCGGGGTATATTTGGCGATTGGGGACAGTATATTATTTCGATTGGATTATTGCTATTTGCTTTTTCCACAGCAATAGCCTGGTCGTATTATGGCGACCGTTCTGTAACTTTCCTTATTGGTCCAAAGTGGGTTATGCCTTATCGTATTTTATATGTGTTAGCGTTTTTTATCGCTTCGTTTACAGATACAACGATAATCTGGAATGTGGCAGCAATTACAATTGTGTTGATGGCAATACCGAATTTGCTTGGGTTACTAATTTTACACCGTGAAGTAAAGCAGACTATAAAGGACTACTGGAAAATCTTTCGCAAAGAGTTTCCGAACGAAAAAATTGAGATTAAAGGAGAATATTAAGTGTTTTAACCTTGCTTTTCAGAGAATTGAGGTGAAATTTGCTGCGGATTTTGTTTAATATCGATTTTGAGATATGCAAAAGCGATCGTAGTAACAGGACTTAAGTAATTGAAAAATGAGTACGGCAGATAGCTGAGCGTAGGAACACCTAAAACTCGTGACTGCGTAGCACCGCCTGTATTCCATGGTACAAGTACGGATGTCACTGTACCGCTATCTTCTAAGGTACGGCTGAGCAGTCGAGGTTCAAAACCCATTTTTTTGTAAGTATCAGCAAACATTTGACCTGGAACAACAATTGCCAGATATTGGTCTGATGCTGTAATATTGACTAAAATACAAGTTAGTGCAGTCGAAGTAACTAAAGAGCCGGAGTTTTTAGCGAATTTAGCTATTTCTTCAGTTATTCGTTGTAATAACCCGCCTGCTTGCATAGCACCGCCAAACATCATAGCGGAGAGAATAAGCCAGATAGTCAGTAACATACCACGCATACCGCTTGTGGAGAATAATTCGTCCACGACAGGGTCGCCGGTTTTTATACTGACATCGCCGAACATAGCTTGCATTGTAGAGATATACGACGCTTTAACGTAATTATGGTGGATATTTGCAATTTTTTCGATAATGTGAGGTTGAAAAATTATAGCAGCAATAGCTCCTAACAATGAGCCAATCATAAGGGCAGGTATAGGCGGCATTTTTTTAACAATAAGCACGATTAAAATAATAGGAACTAAAAATAGCCACAGATTAATGTTAAATGTTTGAGCAATTGCCTGTTTGACTTGCGATGTTGACGAGACAACGTGCGAAAAATTATAATTTAAACCAATAACAAAAAAAATTATCAAAGTAAGTCCCATTGACACAGTCGTAGTATGCACCATGTAACGGATATGTGTGAAAATATCGGTCCCTGCCATGGCAGGAGCAAGGTTGGTCGTATCAGACAAAGGCGACATTTTATCGCCAAAATAAGCACCTGAAATTATGGCACCAGCAATAACAGGCTTGCTAATACCCATTGCAGTACCAATTCCCAACAGAGCAACACCAATAGTAGCAATTGTTGACCATGAACTACCTGTAGCCAGGGATACCAGCGAAGCAATCACAACAGCAGCGAACAGGAAAAATTTAGGGCTAAGCAGGTCTAAACCATAGTAAATGAGGGCAGGCACCACACCGCTAATCAGCCATGTGCCGGACAAAGCTCCAATGAGCATAAGAATAAGGATTGAGGACATGGATTTTCCAATTGTATCGACAATAGATTGTCGGATTTGCTCCCATTTGACACCTAACGACAGGTCAATAATAGCAGCAAACATTGCTGTAAAAATCAAAACCAGCTGGTTTGCTCCGTCCAAAGTATTGTCACGCCAGATTATAACGTTGAGAGTGAGTAAAACAATCAGCAGTAACAAAGGCAAAATCGCTTGAAAAAACGAAGGACGCCTGCCCGGATATGTCATGAGCGAAAAACTTTATAGCGATGTAGTCAAATTTGATATTTTTTTCACAGAAAGCCAAAGATATTATCGAGATTCGACAGGCTTTTGTCCTATTCTGTTGCCAGGAGGGGAGTATTCACACACAACGTAGTAAAAGCCTTTATCGTCTTGAGCAATAGCGCAACCAACGTATTTTGTTTGTTCCCAGATGATTTGCGTGTAATGACCAAAAATCCAGTAATTGTCTAAAGTAACTTTTTGGCCATGGTAAAATTTGCTTTCAGCAGCCCACTGGGCTACGATTTGAGCGGGCTCAGGTTTAAAAGTACTTTGATAAAGATTTTCACCATATTTAGTTGAAGGACTATGTTGAAATTTTTTGTTTACAGCTAAAAATTTAGCCCAACTTTTAGCATAATTTTCCAATTCTTCTGACCATTGAAGAGGCGGAGCGCCTATTTTTTTACGATAAGCATTATGTGCATCAAGGAATTGTTGTTTCTGAGCGGGAGTAAGTTCTATTATTTTTTGCGAAAAAGATATTTGCCAAACCCATGCGAAAATAAATAGAATCCAGAGCTTTTTCATAGCTTATAATTTTATTTTTGTAAAGTAAAATTAGCACGAGCATAAATTTTTTTCAAGGGCGTTTTGACGTATGGCGCTTTTTTGATGGTAAATGATATAATCCTTTGCATTTTGTGGTTTTGTTTTTACATTTGAGACAAACAAATTAAAAAAACATTAAAAATGGGATTTAATCTAAAAGGCAGAAGCCTGCTAACGTGGTTGGATTTTACACCAAAAGAAATAGAATTTTTACTAAAGCTCTCTTTTGATTTGAAAGCAGCAAAATATTCTGGAACAGAGCAGCAGAAACTGAAAGGCAAAAACATAGCATTGATTTTCGAAAAAACATCTACACGTACCAGATGTGCATTTGAAGTAGCTGCTTATGATCAGGGCGCACATGTAACTTATTTAGGCCCAACAGGTTCGCAAATTGGACACAAAGAGACAATGAAAGATACTGCCCGCGTACTTGGAAGGCTTTATGATGCGATAGAATACCGTGGTTTTGCACAAAAGACTGTCGTAGAGCTGGCTGAATATTCTGGAGTACCAGTTTGGAACGGACTTACAGATAAATTTCATCCGACACAGGCATTGGCAGACGTCATGACCATGCGCGAACATACATACAAGAAACCCAATGAAATTATCTATGCGTATCTGGGAGATGCGAGAAATAATGTAGCTAACTCTCTGCTGGTTATAGGAGCTAAATTGGGTATGGACTTTCGTGTAGCTGCTCCAAAGCAGTTATGGCCAGATTCGCAATTGGTCGAACAATGCCGCGAGATCGCAAAACAAACAGGTGCAAAAATTACGTTGACCGAAGACGTTGCTGAGGCTGTCAAAAATGCTGATTTTCTTTATACTGACGTGTGGGTTTCAATGGGCGAGCCTGATGATATCTGGGCTGAGAGAATTAAACTGTTAAAACCTTACCAGGTCAACAGTGACGTTATGCAAATGACGGGTAATCCAAATACTAAGTTTTTACACTGTCTGCCGTCGTTTCATAACACAGAGACAAAGATTGGCCGTGAAATCTATGAGAAATTCGGTCTCGAAGCTATGGAAGTAACGGACGAAGTATTTGAGTCTGAGGCGTCTATAGTCTTTGACCAGGCAGAAAACCGTCTGCATACAATCAAAGCAATAATGGTTGCTACTTTAGGTTAATTGATTTAATTTGCGAAAAAAAACAACAAATGAAACGACTATTTTTAATTTTTGTCTTAGCTCTGGGATTGTTAGCCGCTTGCAATAAAAATGACAAACAAGAGCAGCAATATGTTTGTAATGAATGTCATACGCTATTTTCTGATAAATTTTACATGTGGGTGGCGAATAAATATTATATCGATCCGAACAATCCAAACAAGAAATGCTTAAAAGTGCAGATGAAAGAATTTGTTAGTGATACGAGTTGGGTTCCATTCTGCGATAGTATTTGCGGATTTGATTATGAGCCGGGTTACCGTTACGAACTTTTTATTGAGCGTAAGAAAATAGGGCAGGATTCTACAGGACAGGATTTATATAAATATTGCTTGCTTTACGTGAAAAGCAAGGTTCTTGAGCCGATGAAATAATTTTTCGCAGGTTTTTGGACTATAACGAAAACTGCAAATTGTTCGTTATAGCGCAGTTCGACGATTAGAGAATTTTACAGGTTAGAGCTACATTAATGCAGTAGTGTTTTTAGCGAAGGGGCTGCCTACGGCAGCCCCTTCGCTATTATCGCGGGCATTCAAAAGCTGCATTTATACAGAGGTTATGTCTGATAGAAGCAATAGCCTGAAGGAGACTTTTTTAAGGTTAAAATAAGTTAAAATATATATTATGAACACGGCGTGGTTCGACATGCAATGGTAAATGATACATTTCTTGGTCGTAATACGCGTGAGGCATTGCGAGTGCTTGATGGAATACAGTATTTTGAGAAACATGGTGAGGTATGTCCTGCAGATTGGGAGCAGGGTAAAGAGGCTATGAAGCCTGATTTCGAAGGAGTTAAACAGTATCTTGCAAAGGAATTTAAGCATTAATTAAGTTTTGGTTGCATAAGATTGTAGATTTGCATATTCGAGTTTAGTTTGATTTTTCTGGTGAGTGCCAGGTGTTTATAAGCCTGGCACTTTTGTTTTTAAAAGATTATCGTGGGGATTTAGGTTGGGCGTTATGTAAAAAGGCTTTTTAAGCGGAGAAAATGGGAGTTTTGCTGGATTTTAGATGGTTGGTTTTAGCGGAAAAGTGAAAGTAAAGGAAAAGTTTAGCGGGTTTTGATGATTATGTTGCTTTTTGATGGAGCAAGGTATGAGTTTGTGAGGATGTAGAAAAAGCGAGTGCTGGTGATTTTAACGTTTTGACCGTCGATTTCAGGTATTTGTATGGTTTTTAGAATTTTTCGTCGGACTGTGTTGATGTAAGTAAGGTATAGGTAGTTTTTGTTTCCATGCGTAATGAGGAGTTTTTGGTTGATTATTTGAGCATTAGAGATTTTAAAGTCAAAAGTCATGGACCAGTTTTCGTGATTGTAGGGATCGAAAATGTAAATTTGAGAAGAATCGTTATTAGTCAGGGTAATAAGTGAAAGGTTTTTAAATGTTTTCAGTGAGGTAAGATGTGGATTTGTCAGGGTGGTTGTGATTTTTGTTGATTTTATGTGTCCGTAAGAGTTTAGGAGTTGAATGTTGATGTTATTCGGAGAATCGGCTTGTTGATATGCAAGAAGAAGATTATCGTTAATTTGAGTCAGTTTTGGGTTTAAAGCGTTTGTATGCAGTAATTTTTGCCAGATTTTGTGTAATTTAAAGTCTGTTTTTATTAAATGTAGTTCGTGATGGTTTGTTGTCAGAAAAATGAATCCGTCGTTTGTGGGATTGAAGTCAGTAATATGTAAATCTTTGAATTTTAGAGGATACGAAGAAACGTCAAGGTTATATCCGGTAAATGTCATAGTAAGCTGGTTTGTTTTGTGGTCAAGTGACAGGATGTAGATAAAATTTTTATCGTGATGGATGGTGATTGGATGCAGGTTTTTTAAGGTTTTATGCAGTGTAATTAAGCCGTTAGTGGTAATAGTCCAGAGGTTTAAGCTGTTTTGGCTGGATTTTGTAATAGCGAGGATTTTGTTTTTCAAAAATGCAATGTAAAGCGGGGTTGGGTTTTGCGAAAGATAAAAGTTTTTGTGCCAGATAAATGGATGTTTTAGGCGGTAGGAAGTAATTGTTAGTGAATTGTCGCTAAAAGTGAGGGTTTTAAATGAATTTTTTGAAGCCAATATTTGCTGGATACCTGGTGATTCAGGCAAATCCCATTGTATAAAGCCTTCGGGGCTTAGTGAAAGGGTACGGCTAATTATAAGCTGAGGTGTTGGGGTGATTGTTGAAAGTAAAAAGTTGTTCGTAAGTTTTTGGATTTGTGTAAATTGTTCGTTTTTAGCGAGTTTGTGAAAAGTTTGTTGTTTTATTGTGTTTAAATTTTGGTTTAAGGCTAAAATCCATGGTTTATCGTTTTTTTGTCCGGCAATGATAAAGCCGAAGTTCGTGTTAATTATGTCGTTTGCGATAGTTTTTTGATGGAATTGGAACTTTTTAATTTTGATTAAGTTAAGTTCACGGTCGAATTTGAACAGGATTGGGTTTGAGATTTTATCTGAGTAGTTTGCGCAAACGATGATATTATCGTCGATTAGGAGTTTTTTGGGAAAGAAGTTAACGCTCACCGGGATGCTTTTACCTGAGATAATTTGTCCATTAAGAGAGAGTTTAAGCAATTGGAGGTTTTGTATAAAGTTTGGGTCCTGGAAGCTGCCAGCGGCGTAGATAGTAGAGTCGATGATTTTTAAGCAACAAAGTTGGTTTTGATAAGGGAAGTTAAAAATAGTGTCCCATTGCAGATTACCCAGTTCGTCAATTTTTGCCAGGTAGCTTTTAGTAGAGTCATTAATTTTCGCGTATCCAACGATGTAAGTTGTTGAATCTACGGCAGTGGCGTCGGTTATAAATATGTAGCCAGTATCTGATAAGAGTTTGAGCGTAGGGTAAGGTTTAGTAATAAAAACAGCCGGGTAGTTTTGAGAGTTTGAAGGTTTTAAGTTTCCGAAAATGAATAGATTAGAAGCGAATTTTATGGTTTTCGAGGGTAAAAAGTTATTGAGTTTATAAGAGATTGAGCTGATTTTTTGGGGTTTTAAGTCGATAAGGAAATTTTTAGGATTTTGGGAAAAAGTCGTCTGTAGTAAAGCAAATGAAATGATTATGAGCAGATGTGTTTTTTTATTCATTTTAGTTTTTTGAGAAATTTTATTTGAGCAAAAATAAGTTTTTAAAGCTTAAAAAGTTGTAACTTTAAAAATGATTAAACAAAAAATAACCCAAAAAAACTTTTAGCCATGCGAAAATTAGTTTTTTTAGCAATAAGTTTAGTCGTTTTATCTATTCAATTACGTTCACAGAATCTTGATTCGCTTTTAGAGCGGGTTTCTCCTGAAATTTTAGGAAAAACTGATAGTTGCAAACCAGTCTTTGTTTACAAAGTTTTAGGCGAATCAGCCAGACATGGAGTTGTTCGTTATTATTTGGTGTTATATGCAGCATCGTATGCTTACGAAAATGGGGAATTGAGTATGTGTTCTGGTTATTCGGACGCAGCGGTTTTAGAGGTAAGGGGCGACTCTGTCAGGATTTTGTTGCCTGCAGAAGGAGAGGATTATTCGTCGAGCATACGGAAAATGTTTCCAGCCCATTTAGTTCCGTTGGTTTTTAATCGTTATAAATTTTTCAAGGCAGACTCGGTGCAAGCTGTGGCAGATGAAAAGGCTATAAAAGCCTGGCATTTGCGGCGTGTAACTGTTTTTATGCCTGTTAATTTGAAGCAGTATGAAAATTTGATGAATCAATATTATTTTGAGGGTGGGCAGAATCCTTTAAGCAAAATAAAGTTTTATTCTTACCAGGTTTTGATTCCTGACACTGCTGATGTTTATAAACTCACGGCAATAGCTGCTTATCGAGAATATCCTCCATTTGGAAATAAAGATAATGCTCAAATTTCTTATTTTGAGAGAGTTAGAGATACGGTTTATATTTTGACGAATGCAGATGTAGACGGTTGGGCAGGGGTAGGAAGTTATTTAATGAAAGTTCATCCAATAATTGAAAAAAGTTTATTGAATTTACATGGAGTAAAAGCAGTTGTGTGGAAGAAAAAATGAATAATTTTTTGGGTTTTTTAAGAAAATATTTATTTTTGGAATGCACAAAATCTAAAATTTTTTGAATATGCAAAAAGCATTAAAAATTTTAATCTTTTTGTTAATAGTTTTCAGCTTTTCTTCATGTAAGTATTTTAAAAAGTATACCTTCACTGTTGTAGTGAAGGATGAATATGGAGAATTCCCTATACGGGGAGTGACTGTTCAGATTAAGAATAGAAGCGGTGATATTATTGGAGAGGCTGAAACAAATAATTTAGGGTTTGCTATTTTTGAGGGGAGTTATGGGACTTATTTTATTCATTTAGAGGCTGAAGGATATTTGCCTTCGGATGAAAAAGTCAAGATAGTTCAAGAGGAGCAGGAAGTTAATCTGGTTCTTACCCCATTAACCCAACCAGCCGGAGGTATAATTAATGCAAGAGTATTAAATTATACTTCTAATTCAGCTACATTCGAGTTAACGTTTTTCTTTGCAGGTTATACAGGGACATTAGAGGATAATTTAACTACTTCTGATGTTAGAATAGATGATGCTTATTTCCCAAGTGGACATTATTATGATTTTACTATGCAAAGTTTAGATAAAGATTATTATTATGGTGGAAATTATTCTGTAGCTGTCGCAATAGATCAATCTGGAAGTATAGCCAGCACAGACCCATCAGATAGTAGAATAATTGGAGCGAAAATGTTTTTTGCTAATTTAAGTCCAAATTATGCTCGTTTATTTGCTTTTGCTTCTGGTGGACAAATTCCTTATGATGTAACATACTGGGGAGATTATACTTCGTATGGTTTTGGATATTTTGATATTTTAGACATGTTAAAAGATATGGAAGGTGGTGGAACTCCATTATATAAAGCAGCCTATTTAACAACAAATGATGTTTATGAGGAAGGTCCTGTAGGTTATAAATATGTTTTATTATTTACAGACGGTGAAGATACAGATGGCAGTTATACTATTGATGATGTTATAGATAATGCAAATGATAAAGGGGTGACTATTCACACAGTAGGATTAGGACCTGGTACAAACTTAGAGGTTTTAGCAAAGATGGCATATGGAACAGGGGGCTTTTTGATAAAAAGTGCTAATCAATATCAATTAGTAACTGTTTTTAGAGCTTTGTCAATACTTATGGCAAACGGTGGTACTATTTATAAAGGTCAGTGGCATGTTGATGTTGATGGTGATGTTTTTCCTGGTTGGTTTGAAACGAGCATAGATGTTGATTATAACGGTTTTACTTTTTATATCCCATTCCATGTAGATGTACCTAATTATAAATTAGCAACAAAAGGTGAATCAAAGTTTCAATCTACACCTGTTAAAGATTAACTTATAGTTTAAAAAATTATTATATACCCAAAGGCTGTCCATCCTGGACAGCCTTTGTTTTTTACTGGTCAAGGATTGATAATTGTTTGATTTGATGAAAAATTTCATCTGTGGGCTAATTAAAAAGATTTTCTGACCAATGGGACTGTTATATTTAAATTCCTGTCCAAATTGTGGGTCGAAGATTTCAAGTAATCGTCTCGCACAGGGGCCTAGTGCCAGCGGAGCTTGCCCGAAGTTGTGCCATAAACATGGTTGCTAATATACCTGTCGAAATTAAATTCAGAGAACTATCAATTTCTGACGCAAGGTTTTGTCGAAGGTTTTTATTATTACGATATAAATGCCGGGTTTTACAGACTCAAGATTGAGCTGTCTGCTATTATGACCTGTCTTTTTTATAAGTTTGCCGTCGATGCTGGTAATTTTGACATAATCAATGTTTTGGACTTGAGTGGAGATTCTAACAATGCCATGGGTTGGATTGGGATAAATTAATGGAAGATTGCGCTTTTGCGATACATAGGCAGGTTGGGTAATAGGGCGATTAAGCAGATAGTCAAAAGCTGACCATAAAAAATTCCAATCAGAACCATAATCGTTCAATTCCTGGGCAAAACTGGTACTGTCGCGGTCTGAATCTTCCTCGATTTCTGGATGCGTGCCTATGAGCAGGACCCGTCCTTTGCCAAAATTAAACCTTATTATAGCAGGTTTGCCGTTTACAGAATATGTTGCGATAGTGTCGAATTTGTAATCTTTAGTAGGACTGAAATACGGACCGCCGTAATAAAGCATGTATTCGTACGCTGGTTCATAACGGTTTATCGAGTCTTGTAAATTCATTTGAAGTTTGGCAATAGTGTAATATGGCCATGGAGCTAACTCTGGAACCGGACCAATAGCAAATCCGTGGAATAGCTTGAGCTTGTAATTGTAGATGGTGTCTTGCCAGATAATTTTGTCAGCAGCAAAATAAGCTCCAGCGCAAATACCCAAATAAGCGTGTCCTGTGGCGATAAATTTTCGAATTTTCTTCAGTCCGTTTGTGTCCAGCATACTATTATATGGTGCAGCATAACCTCCAGGGAAAATGATAATTTTAAACCGGTTTAGATTCAGAGTTTTATTGATTTGATGAGCGTAAATCAATTGATACGTGAGACCTTTCCACGACAAAAATTGCCTTAAAGCCGTAATGCCATCCCGCCAGGTGCCTGTATCTGCATAAATCGCAACATCTGCGATGGGTTGTGTCCATGCACGAATCCACAGCAGACTGATAAAGAATGATATTGCGATTATTTTTAGCTTCATGAGTACTGGGTATTTTGTGCAAGATAGTAAAAAAGCTTTTTTAAAATCGATAAGGTGTAAAAAATTTACGAAAGATCATAGTAATCAGAGAACTTAGTGTTTTCAGAAAAAGAATTTTAAGCTTTTACGCTCTGTGAAAACTAATTAACTTTAAATGATTTTAATTTTATGATTTCCAGAAGTAAAAGTGAACAACTTTCAAAAAGTTTTCATACTTTAGCGTGCCAGTTACGAAATTTCAAAAAATTGTTTTGCAATGGTACATTTTATCCAGGATAATCAGATACCCGTGAGAATATTAAAAAATCTTACAGGTCGACAGATAGAAGTCGACGAGGCTCACCATAAAGTAGATGTCAGCAAGGTGGTTGATCTTGAAAAAACAGCTTTTGTTAGGGCAAAGCAGTGTTTAACACGAAAAATAAACCGCTTGATTAAGCAACACCAGGAGCATTATTTCGAAATAGGTAAGTCCGTACCTGAGCCGATTTATAATTACGATGATATTGCAAAGTTATATGTTTTAGCCGCAAGCAAAGATGCCCAGAAAATTGAAGAGTTATACAGCTATTATGCTGAAAAATACGTGCCTCGTCTGAAAAATTTGAACAAGTTTCGAAAAATTAATGATACTGCAGCAGACAGTCAGGGGTATTTTTACCTTTATCTGGTGTTTTTGCATAAAGTATGAGAGGACTGTAATCTGCCTGATCGCAGTTAGTTCATGATTGTTGTATGTACAAATTTAATTGTCACAGATTGCGTAATTTTTATGCGTTTAGCGTTATCTCCGTAAGTGTTTACGATTTTTAGTTAAATAAAAAGCTCAGGGCTGTCAGGCGGACAGCCCTGAGCTTAAAGTTTATAGTAGGGGGCTTTTACCCTGTTTTTAGCTTTCGACTTTCCAGGTATTGCCACTGTGGAGCAGGTCGTGCATATTTTTGATTGGGCTTTTTGCCTGAACTTCTTTCATCTGGCGTTCTAAAGCTTCGCAGTAAGTTTCTTTTCTGACTTCACGGATAACGCCTAAAACAACAGGATGCTGCAGACCTGCCAGCTGTACATGGATAAATGGGTCTGGTTCGTGAGCGTCATGCACTAAAATATCGTCTTCTGTAACGCCATTCTCGCCGATTTTAACGATTTTGATTTTGCCTTTTTCGTCCAGCATCAAGCCTTTGTCTTTGTTTTTACCAAAGATCATTTTTTCGCCATGACGTACGATGATTGTATTTTCGTCTTTAGTTTCTTTGTCAGTCAGGTCTTTGTAAGCACCATTATTAAATATAACGCAGTTTTGTAAGAATTCGACAACAGAAGTGCCTTTGTGTGCTTGAGCTTGCAAGAGGATTTCAACGTTAAGGTTTACATTAGCGTCGATTCCACGTGCAAAGAAAGTAGCTCCAGCGCCAATAGCCAGGGATCCGGGGTTAAATGGTTCCTCGATTGTGCCGTATGGTGAACTCTTAGTAATCATGCCTTTAGGAGAAGTAGGCGAATATTGGCCTTTTGTAAGTCCGTAGATTCTGTTGTTAAAGAGTAAGACGTTTACGTCGATATTACGGCGGATTTCGTGGATAAAGTGGTTACCGCCGATAGCAAGGGCGTCGCCGTCGCCTGTGATTTGCCAAACAGAGAGTTCAGGATTAGCGATTTTAACGCCAGTAGCTAAAGCTCCAGCACGGCCATGAATGCCGTGTATGCCGTAAGTAGCCATATAGTATGGAAAACGCGAGGAGCAGCCAATACCTGAGACTACGACGAATTTTTCTTTAGGTATGCCCATTTGAGCAAAAGCCATTTGAACGGCGCGCAAAATAGCTATATCGCCGCAGCCTGGACACCAGCGGACTTGCTGGCCACTTTGGAAGTCTTTGAATGTATATTTTGGAGTTTGTTTTGTTTCAGCCATGGCTCAGTCCTCCAGATTTTTTTTGATTGCTTGTTTGAGTTCAGAAACAGTGAAAGGAATACCTTGAACTTTAGTGTATTTACGGTAATCGAATTGAGGAAATTCACTGCGCAGGTAGCGGAAGAACTGTCCGCGGTTCATTTCAGCAATGAGTATTTTTTTGAATTTGCTCAATACCTGCTCTGTGTTAGCTGGTAATGGGTTAATATAGTGGAAATGAGCATGACTAACAGTGTAGCCTTCTTTGCGCAATTCATGTACAGCGGTATTAATGTGTCCGTAAGTACCACCCCAACCAACGACCAAAAGTTCACCTTCATCTGGGCCATCAACTTCCAGTGGAGGAATGTCTTTTTGAATTTCTTTGAGTTTGTTTTCGCGTTCAATAACCATTTTTTCGTGGTTTTCAGGGTCGTATGAAACTTCGCCAGTAACCTGTTTTTTCTCCAGACCACCGATGACATGTTCATAACCAGGGGTTCCAGCGATAGCCCAACGGCGTACGTATGTTCCAGGGATACGTTCGTAAGGATAATATTTTTCTAATTCGCCTTCTTTAACGATCGGAGGTTTAATATCTGGTAATTCGTCTAAAGAAGGGATTTTCCAGGGACGAGAGCCATTAGCCAAAAATCCGTCAGTCAGAAGAATGACAGGAATCATGTGTTCCAGAGCGATTTTAGCTGCCATGTAAGCGTATCTAAAGCAGTTGGAAGGAGTAGATGCAGCCAGAACAGCCACAGGACTCTCGCCATTTCTACCCCAAAGAGCTTGTAGTAAGTCAGCTTGTTCGGGTTTTGTGGGAAGACCAGTAGAAGGACCACCACGCTGTACGTCAATAATAACCAGTGGAAGTTCCAGCATAACTGCCAGGTTGATAGCTTCGCTTTTAAGGGCTAAACCTGGTCCAGAAGTGGATGTAGCAGCTAATTTGCCAGCAAAAGATGCACCGATTGAAGTTACAACGCCAGCTATTTCGTCTTCAGCTTGAAAAGCAATAGCACCTAAGTCTTTACGGGCAGCAATTTCCTGTAAGATTTCACTTGCTGGAGTTATTGGATATGAGCCTAAGTAAAGTTGCAATCCTGTTTTTTCAGCAGCAGCTAAAAGTCCCCATGCTGTAGCTGTATTACCGTTTATATAACGGTAGGTTCCGGGTTCTAATTTAGCCCTTTTGATAATGTATGTCCGGGACAGTTCAATGTTGTGGGCGTAATTATAGCCAGCTTCTAAGACCCGTTTGTTGAGTTCTGCGAGTTCTGGTTTGTTCTTGAATTTTTGTTTAAAAAAGTTGATTGTATATTGTAGATCGCGGTGAAATAGCCAATATACAATGCCGAGAGCAAACATGTTACGCGCTTGAAGCGCTGTTTTGTGGTCGATGTTTAAATCTTTAGTAGCTTCTTTTGTAAGAGTGGTAATTGGAGCTTGAATAATCTGGTACTCGCGCGTCAGACCATCTTTCAGAGGATTTTCGTCAAATCCTGCTTTTTTCAGGTTTTGTGGGGTAAAAGTGTCAATATCAACGATGATTGTACCACCTTTTTTGACCCAACGCAGATTAGCCTTAAGGGCAGCAGGGTTCATAGCTACCAGTACATCGGCGTAATCACCTGGAGTTTCGATATGATCAGAACCGATGTGGATTTGAAAACCAGAGACACCGCCAATTGTACCTTTAGGCGCTCTGATTTCTGCTGGATAGTCGGGGAGAGTAGAAACTTCGTTCCCCATCATTGCCGAAGTTTCGGAGAAACGAATTCCTGTAAATTGCATGCCATCCCCCGAATCTCCGGCAAATTTGATAACAACATGGTCTTTTTCTTCAACAATAGATTTGCCGTTGTTTCCCATATTTTTTGTTTTTATATCGGAAAATTCCGAAATATTCTTAGCAAAAATAATTAACAATTTTGTTTTACAACCAAAATTTAAAAACTATTTTACAACAACTTAAATGTAAAAAATTGTAAAGTGTTGTGCTTAAATTATTAAAAGATGTTCTAAAAACACTTTGTTTGCGTCAACTTAGCTTATTTATTATGTTTGTG
>WFZV01000067.1 GCA_015489395.1 Bacteroidales bacterium | reverse complement strand
TCCATATCTCGTCAATCATTCAATCTTTTGATAATAAATAACTTACAATTAAATGATAATAAATAACTTACAATTAAAATTTTTATTTTAACACGAATAAAAATTTAAATTTTCCAAAACATACTTTTTTAACAAACAATTTTTTGGGACAAAAGTTACCTTTGGCAAACGTTAAATTGTTGCTTAAAGTTTTTAAAGAACTAAAATTCAAGACAACTATTGCGAAATTTTACTAAATTACACATGAAAAAACACGTAAAATCATCATAAAAATGAAAAAACTCTTTTTACTAATCACATTAGGGCTATTGCTTAGCGCCTATACCCTGCCCGATTCAAATTTTAACATAAAATCAAATCACTTTCGCTGGACAGTTACACTTAAACCCGGCAAATACTTATTCAACTCCCAGGATTTATACTTTTTCGACACTGGCGTTAATTGTTATTTATTCAAAATGTGTCCGGATATTGATACGATTTTCGAATCTTCTGCACAAACAATCCAGATTGACAAGCCTACACAGGTAAAATATCAAGCTTATCTTTTTACCGATAATTACGAATATCTTTTCGTCCAGATCAACAAACAACAAGGCTGGATACGTACTTCTGTACCTATCGAACAACACAAAAAGGACTTTTTAAAAGCCTTTTTAGTTTCCAGGTTTGGCGAACCACGCCGTACCTGCTACGTTGAAGTAATACCATTCAAAGACCCCAACAAAGTCTTTCTTTCAACAACAGACGACTGGTACATCGGTGACATCGAAACCCACAGTATTTCCCAAATCGGAACTAAAGGCGGACGCCTTGAAGCATGCAGAATGCTGTTTAACAAAAATTGCGTCGAATGTTACATTGACTTAGGTTGGGGCGAAACCCTTATGTTTGACCAAACTGGCAAACGATGCGACAAAAAATCTAAATTTTTCAAATAACCATTTAAAACCTTAACAAAATGGCTCAAATTATCAAAGAACGACTGGATAAATTTGTCCTTAGCGCAAAAGACAGACCCAAAGCCGAATTTTCTGAAATTGGCCTGGTGGGCTGCGGCCGCGTCGGACAACAAATAGCTATTCTCATCGCTAAACGAGGTATGAACATAATCTTTGTCGAACTTAATAAAGCTAAAATCGAACAGGCATTCCGCGAAATAGAAGAAGAATTAGACCGGCAAATCAGCCATTGGGGCCTTACTCAAAGCGAAAAACGCGCTATCCTTTCCCGAATCCGTGGAACTACCGATTACAAAGAACTGAAAAACTGCGACTTAGTCATCGAAACTGTCCTGGCTAAAACACGCGGACAGGCTCTGGAATTTCACGAAGAAATCCTTACCAAAATCGAACAAAATGTCTCGCGAAATACAATCATAGCGACCAACAGCGCTACTTTGTCAATTACTGAAATGGCTTCTAAGCTAAAATATCCTGACCGCTGCATTACAATGCACATCTCCACTGCATCCCGCGAAGCTACATTGGTTGAAGTGGCTCGAAGCATTTACACTTCGGAAGAAACCTGTCGAAATGTCCGAAAATTCGTTATTTTGCTGGGCAAAGACTACATACGAGTCGCAGAATCTACCGGACTGGTCTCTGTTCGCGTCTTTGCACCAATTATCAACGAAGCCTGCGATATACTGATGGAAAGCGTAGCCTCGATCGAAAATATTGACTTTGCTGCACGAAAAAGTATGCTTTTACCTTTAGGTCCATTTGAACTGGCTGACAAGATCGGCATTGATAAAATCGTCCGTTGGCTGGACAATATGTACGACGAATTTGGCGAAAAACGTTATAAAGCTTCTCCTATCCTGCGCCGTCTCTTACGCGCTGGATTCTTAGGCCGTAAAACTGGTCGTGGATTTTACTTTTACGACAATAAAGGACATAAAACCGGCGTGGCTTATAAGCACGTTATTACGCCCCCTGAAGAATAAATTTTTCATAAACTTTAACACGTAAAAAACTAATAATCATGAAAATACTTGTCTTAAATAGCGGCAGCTCATCAATAAAATTCCAGCTAATTGACACACAAACACACCAGGTTTTAGCTAAAGGTGTGGCTGAACGAATTGGTATAAAAGGCTCTCGAATAAAATACAACCGACCCAACCAACCCGAAGTCCATTTCGAAGGCGATATCTTAGACCATCAAATCGCTATTGAATACATCCTGACTATTCTCAAAAGCGAGGAATACGGCGTTGTCAAAGATTTAAAAGAAATCGAAGCAGTCGGACACCGCGTCGTTCACGGCGGCGAAAAATTCAAACAGAGCGTCTTAATTACTGACGAAGTCATTAAGCAAATCGAAATTGTTAGCGACCTGGCACCCTTGCACAACCCGGCAAACCTCAAAGGCATTTACGCAATTTCTGCATTGCTGCCCCAGGTACCACAAGTTGCTGTCTTTGATACAGCTTTTCATCAAACTATGCCGAAACACTCTTACATGTATGCGATTCCATATTCGCTTTACAATTTATACAAAATCCGCCGTTACGGATTTCACGGAACTTCACACAAATACGTTTCGCACAAAGCTGCTGAATTTTTAAACGTACCCTACGAAAAACAAAAAATCATTTCATTGCATCTTGGTAATGGTGCATCTGCTGCAGCCATTAAATTCGGCGAATCTGTCGATACTTCCATGGGCATGACTCCTCTCGAAGGACTTATCATGGGTACGCGTTCCGGTGACCTGGACGTCGGCGCTTTCGTGTATATTTTACGAAAAGAGCAAATCACTCCACAGGTGGGCAGCATACTGCTAAATAAACACAGCGGCGTATTGGGCATTTCTGGCATCTCGCCGGATATGCGGGAAATTGAACAAGCTGCAGCCGACGGTAACGAACGGGCAAAACTGGCTTTAGACATGTATGCCTACAGGGTAAAAAAATACATTGGCGCTTACACTGCAGCCATGAACGGCCTCGACATACTGATTTTTACCGGCGGTATAGGCGAAAATTCTGTGCTTATCCGCAAAATGGTTTGTGACGAACTTAGTTACCTGGGCATAAAATTAGATTACGATAAAAACCAACAAGCAATTGGCAAACAAGCCATTATTTCGTCTGACGACTCACAAGTCAAAGTCCTGGTCATACCTACCAACGAAGAGTTAATGATTGCGCTTGATACCGAGAAAATCGTTAGCAATAACTAATAATCGTACGATTTTAGGGCTGCCACGGTTTTAAAGATTTATAAGCTGTGGCAGCCTTTTTTCGCCATGAAAAACGGATAATCGCAACACAAATAAGAAATTTCGCTTACGTATTGGTAATTTTACTTATTTGTTTTAACTTGCGGAATTGTTTCATTATTTAAAACATTTAAAAATCAACAAATTATGGTACACGTTCCAAAACGCAAAGGTGTTATCGGCATTCTCACTGGTGGCGGCGATGTCCCCGGATTAAATCCAGCTATTCGTGCGGTTACAATCCGTGCCAAACGTGAAGGCTATGACGTTATCGGTATTCGCCGCGGTTGGGCTGGACTGGTCGATATCATCCGTGATAAAAAGGCAGATAACTCCAATAACTTTATCGAACTCACTGAAACACTGGTAAACAAAGTAGGACGTACTGGTGGAACTTTTTTGCATTCCTCCCGTACCAACCCAAGCAGAATTCCCAAAGAATTCGTGCCAGAGCATTTAAAAGATAGTTATAACGATGAAATTAACGATTTAACTCCAGAAGTACTCAAAAACTTAGAATTCCTGGGCATAGATTATTTAATCCCTATTGGTGGCGACGATACTCTAAGTTATGCAGTACGCCTGGCTTCCGAAGGAGTTAAATTGGTCGGTATTCCCAAAACCATGGATAATGACGTGCCAGGAACTGACTATTGTATTGGCTTTAGTACAGCAGTAACCCGTACAATTTACCTGACTAATTTGCTTCGTACCAGTGCTGGTTCACACGAACGATTTTTGGTTATTGAAGTATTCGGACGTTATGCTGGTTTTACAGCAATGCTTCCGACAATGGCAGGTGCAGCAAACCGTTGTGTTATTCCGGAATACGAGTTTGATATTGAGCATTTAACCCAACTGATGGTCGAAGACCGCGAAAAGAACCCAAGCAAATACTCGATAGTTCTGGTATCTGAAGGCGCTAAATTCAAAGGCGGCGAAATGGTATTTGAATCTAATGAAATGGACATGTTTGGACACAAAAAATTAGGTGGCATTGGCGACCTGGTTGCACAGGGATTAAAACGTCTTTCAGCAAAATACAACAACGGCCGCAGAATTAACATTATTAGCCAGCGACTCGGCTATTTAGTACGTTCAGGCGACCCTGACGCTATTGACTCAATCGTACCAATGGCTTACGGAAACTTAGCTTTAGACCTGATTCTTAAAGGCATGCACGGACGAATGGTAGTTTTGAAAAACGGACGGTACGACAATGTTCCGATCGACGTTGTAACCTCTACAAAAAAATTCGTTGATGTCGAAAAATTCTACAACAAAGAACGACTCCGTCCATATTACAAGAGCTTTGAAATGCAGCCTTTGTTCATTATGACCAGCGAAGTATAACCGTTTAATTTTCAAGAATTTTCCGGCAGGCTGTCCTTTGACTCGTGGACAGCCTGTTTTTATTATTGACTTCGCAAATATTTCCTGTTTTTCGGTTATTACTTAAGCTACAACACTTGTTTTATGACAAAGTTATGAGAAAAAGAGTATTAAAACCTATTTCTGTTTTTGATGATTTTCGTATTTTTATAAATCATTTGTAAAACATTTAAACCTGAAAAAAATGAAAACCTCCGCATTTTCGCCATAATCGTAACTTTTATAATGCTCGTTGCAAATTCTTGTAATTATTGGCATCACAATCAAATCAATAGCGTACAAGATACTACATCAAAAGGCATAGTTTTTTTGATAGACGATGCCTACGTGGAAGATTTTTACCAACTAAAGCATTATCGCTACATTCAAGAAAATAAAATCCAAATGACCTATTTTATTTGCAAACGCCCACAACTCCCTGATTATAAGAAAAATATAATTAAAGTTTTTCAAAATGACGGTCATGAGATAGCCTTCCACGGCACGCATCACATCAATGCAATAAAATACCTTAAAAATCACAGCATCGAAGAGTATATTAATTACGAAATTTTACCCGGTCTAAATGAAATGTACAAAGATGGCCTGGATATTGTAGATTTCTCCTATCCTTATGGAGCGCACACTCCCGAACTTGATTCAGTGCTTTTCAACAGGTTTTTCTATTTTATAAAATTAGGTTCGACCAGATTTTACTTTTACGACCGTTTTTTGGACAAGCAAATAATCCATCCATTTCCTCTTGACAGGCGGTATTGGGTTAGAGATCATTTGTCTTTAAACAAAGTCTTGAGCCTAATTGATAGCGCAGATAAAAAGAACAAAATTATTATGCTTTACGGACACGCCTTTCTGATACGATTGACACTGTTCATAACAAAATCTGGTTTAGTGATTTTACTACTATTTTCAATTATGCTAAATCCAAAGGCTTTAAATTTTACACTTTAAGGGATTTACAAAAACAAAAATCGTCTAAACCTGCGATTATCTTACATTACCGGAAAGAACATGAATTGGACTTAGAATAAACTAAACAGGTAAAAACTTATTTTTTACCAGCAAGTTTTTTCGTACATTTGAGAAAAACTAAAAAAATCACAAAAATGGCAATAAAGACTTTAGACCAAATCCTAAATGCAGTACGCTCAAAGCCTAAAAAACGACTCGTCGCCGCTTATGCCAATGACCCGCATACAATAGAAGCCATTTACGACGCTTACAAAATGGGACTTATCGAAGCTACACTCGTTGGAGATAAAGACATTATTTTGAACGTTTGCAAAGATTTAAACATTGCTCCGGAGATTTTTCATATCATAGACGTTAAAGAAGACATGGAAGCAGCAATTAAAGCCGTTGAACTCATTAACCAGGGACATGGCGATATTATAATGAAAGGCACGGTCAGCACAGACAAATACTTAAAAGCAATTTTGAACAAAGAATATGGACTTGTACCTCCTAAAGGATTATTGGCTCACATCGCTGTTGCTCAAACTCCTAAATATCACAAACTACTTATTGTCACTGACGTTGCAATTATCCCACATCCAGACTTGAAACAAAAAATAACAATGGTTAAATACCTCATCGACACTGCACATAAACTTGGCATTGAAACACCTAAAGTCGCTCTTGTCGCTGCTACTGAGCAGGTTACCGATGCTGTACCGTCCACCATAGATGCTGCGATTATTGCTAAAATGGCAGAACGCGGGCAAATTAAAGGCGCAATCGTAGATGGACCAATGGGATTTGATTTAGCTATTGACCAGGACAGCGTTAAAATCAAAAAATTCAATTCTCCTGTGGCTGGTGATGCAGACTGCATACTATTCCCAAACATCGAAGCTGGCAATGTTTTCTATAAAACCAACAACAAATTAGCCGGTGGCATGGCAGGTGCAATTGTAGCTGGTGCAAAAGTCCCAATCGTACTCACTTCCCGCGGCGATAGTCCTCAAACTAAAATGTATTCTATTGGACTGGCTGCGCTTCTGGCTTAAAAACAGCTTTTTTAAACATAATCCTCATCTAAAAGCCCGCTGCTTTGCTCGCAGCGGGCTTTGCTTTTTTATCTGATAACAAACTAACTGTCCATTCCAAACACGAAAATTTTTCTTTCATCACACCACAATCAATCGTACAAAACATCTTTTTTGTCTGCAATGAATTCGTTATCTTTGAAATACAAATAATCAAAAAATTACAACCATGGACATTTTCCAGCTAATGCGCCAGACAAATAACTATGAACTAACCTTTTACGAAGAACCTTCGGTTTCCCTGCGAGCCATCATTGCTATAAACAACACAGTACTTGGACCTGTTCTGGCAAGCACTAAAATATTCAACTTCAACAACTTCGAAAAAGCCGCCAATGCTGCACTGAGTATGGCTTATTATAACACTTTTCGCTCTGCTTTGCTAAAAACCCAATTCGGCGGCGGCAGCATTATACTTTGCGGCGACCCCAAAAAAGTGAAAAACGAATTCTATCTTCGGGCTTTAGGTATTTACATCAACAAATTCGCTGGTAAAATCTTTATCGCACGCGGTAGCGACCTGACAGAAGAAGATATCCATTACATCTGGCGTGAAACTGACTATGTTTTAGGTGCTGACGAACTCTATTTAAAACATGCGCTCTCTCCTGCTCAAGCTACAGCTAAAGGCATGATTTATGGCCTTAAAGCTGCGGTAAAAGACCAATTTTCTAAAGACGATTTAAGCGGGCTTACCTTCGTCGTTCAAGGCGTGGATAACATCGGATACCACATTATCGAAGAATTGCTAAAATTCGACAATGTAAACGTTATCATTACTGACCGTATTTACGATAAAATAAAAGAAATCCAGGACCGTGTGCCTGATGTTAAAGTCGTACGTCCCGGTGAAATTTTTAAACAAAAATGCGACATTTTCATTAGCTCTACATTTGACAACAACCTCACTCCAGAACAAGCAGAACAACTTAACACAAAAATTCTTACAAGCAGCGTAAATAACCTCATTGACGACCCGCAAACACAAAAAATAATTGCCGAGAAAAACATCCTACATGTTCCAGGTTACGTAATCAATGGCGGAGAAATCATATTATTCGAGAGCGAATTCTACGGCTCTGAACCCGACAGCGTAGAGCAAAAACTTTTCGAAATTTACAATATTACCCTCTCGCTGCTTAAAACTGCAAAAGAGCAAAATATCTCTGTAAATCAAGCTGCTATAAACACTGCCAAACAATATTTAGAAAATATCTCTGCAATTAAAAAGCTTAGATAAACGATTAAATCTTAAACTCTTTAGCCATGAAAAAAAAGTTTAACATTTTAGCCATAAACCCCGGTTCTACCTCTACTAAAATAGCCTGGTTCGAAAACGAGAAAAAAATCTTTGAAAAAAATATACATCACAGCGCTAAATCTCTTGAAAAATTCAACACCATCTGGGAACAATATTCCTTTCGCAAAAACGAAGTAGTCCGCACTCTCGAAGAAGCTGGTTTTGACCTGTCTAAATTAGACGCGGTCGTCGGGCGTGGCGGACTTATCCGCCCTATTCCAAGTGGCGTTTACGTTGTCGATGAACAAATGATTCACGATGCTCGAATAGCTTACCAGGGACAACATGCCTCAAACCTCGGGTGCGTAATTGCATACAGTATTGCCTGGGAATACAACATCCCGGCTTATATCGTTGATCCGCCAGCTGTCGATGATTTCGAACCTTTAGCCCGTATTTCCGGTCATGCTAAAATCCCACGTACCAGTCTGTTCCACGCATTGAACATCTTTGCCACTGCCCGTAAATTTGCTTCCGACCATAAAAAACGTTTCGAAGACCTGAACCTTATTGTTGCTCACCTGGGCGGCGGAATTACTGTGGCTGCCCTTAAAAACGGCAAAGCAATTAACGTCAACAACGGCATCGAAGAAGGTCCTTTTACTCCTGAACGAAGCGGAAACCTGCCCATTTTAAAGATTATTGACTTAGCTTTCTCCGGTCAATACACTAAAGACCAGCTTAAAAAAATGTTCGTCGGCAAAGGCGGTCTGGTGTCTTATTTTGGCACTAATAGCGCTCTGGAAGTCGAAAACATGGTTAAAGCCGGGGCAGAACGCTACAAACTGGTCTACGAAGCTATGGCTTACCAGATTGCAGAAGAAATCGGCGCCCGCTCTACAAACCTCAAAGGCAAAGTAGATGCTATTATCATTACCGGCGGCCTGGCTCATTCTCAGATGTTTACTGACTGGATTAAAGAACGAGTCGAACATATCGCACCTGTTTACATATACCCGGGCGCACAAGAAATGGAAGCTTTAGCTGCTGGCGCTCTGCGCGTGCTGCGTGGTCAGGAACCTGCTAAACGTTATGGGGTTAAAACGCCTAAAATCGGAATACTTTACTGGGACAACATCGAAGCTTATGTCAAAGCCATTAATTACATCGAAGACTATTTCCGTACTCATGGCTATATCTTTAGAAAAGAAAACAGCAATTTAGAAATCTTTTACGCCAACTGCGAAGCAGACGAAACCAAAGCCCGTCAAAACTTAGAAAACCTAATTAGCAAAAACGTTGATTTAATCATCGTTATCGGCTCAACTGCCAGCTCTCTGGCTGCCCAGTATCTTAAAAACTCCGACATCCCACTCATATTCGCAGGACTTTACAGCAAAGACGTGCTGAGTGGCATTGATTGGAGTAAAGAACCTAAATTCTACGCCAGTGTTTACGGCTTACCTGTCGATTTACAGTTCGAAAAAACTATCCTGAAATTAGACCCTCAAATAAAACGAATCGGTGTTACCTACAAAATCGGCGAACTACAGTCTAATATCGAACATGACCGTATTCGCGAATATTGCTCGCAAAAAGGAATAAAATGCCTTAGCTTTGATGTGCAAACACACGACGACTTGCAAGAAGCGGCTAAATTTTTCGAAGCTGAAGACGTGGACTGGGTTTACCTCGGCTCTGATACAATTATTGCCACTGCCACAACCAAGCAGCTGGAAACCATTACAAAGCACTTCCCAACACTATGCGCTCTACAGGACACTGTACACCATGGCGGACTCGTTGCATATCACGTCTCATGGCAAGAAGTGGCTGAATTGGCTGCTAATTTCGCTGTCAAAATACTCAATGGATTGGAGATAAAAACCCATATTCTTTCGCCTCAGAACCACTACATTACAGCTAATCAAAACACAGCTAAACTGTTTAATTTCGATTTTAGCAAACTCGAAAACGTTAATTTCGTGTCTTAAAAAAACTGGATATGTACAAAATAGCTATTGTCGGCAGTGGAAATGTGGCTTGGCACTTAACCAAAAGACTCGTCGAACAAAAAGTAGATGTCGTTCTTCTGGCCCGGAACAAAAGCAAATTAGCCGAATTTGAACATAATTTTAACATTAAAACTTACGATAAAATCAAACCTATCGGCGGCATAGACCTGTATATCATAGCCGTTAAGGACTCAGCCATCGCACATGTCGCAGCACAACTCAAAAATCAGCCCCTTGCCCACACTGCCGGCAGCATTGAAATGGACCTGCTTAGCTTTTATACAGACCAATTTGGAGTTATTTACCCATTCCAGACTTTTCGCAGGGAAACAGATGTCTCATGGCAGCAAATTCCGGTTTTTGTTGAAGCTTGCTGCCCGGATTTTGAACAAAAAATAAGTTCAATTGCGAATCTTTTAAGTCCCAACATCTTTTACCTCAACAGCCACAAACGCCAATATTTGCATTTGGCTGGTGTATTTACGAATAATTTCATTAACCATCTTCTGTCAATAACAAAGCAAATCCTTGAAACCCACGGCTTAAAATACCAGTGGGTTTTCCCTTTACTGCAAAAAACTATTGAAAATGCCCAAAAATTCGCACCGGGGCAAGTCCAGACTGGTCCTGCAGTACGTAACGACAAAATCGTAATTGAAAAACATCTTAAGCTTCTGCAAAATCCTGATTGGCAGAAAGTTTACTCTGCTTTAAGCCAGAGCATTTTTAATTCCACAAAATCCAGCGACGACCTTGACTGATATTTGATAGTTTTCTATATTTGCAAAGTGGAAATTCCAAAGCCACCTTAGCTCAGCTGGTAGAGCGGCTCACTCGTAATGAGCAGGTCAAGGGTTCGAGTCCCTTAGGTGGCTCTCCTCTTGCGGCAGTAGCTCAGTTGGTAGAGCGCGAGCTTCCCAAGCTCGGGGTCGCGGGTTCGAGTCCCGTCTGCCGCTCTTTTTTATTGCCTATCACAGATTTTTCTCCAACTCTCTGAAAACAAACCAATTCCAGAGAATCCAAAGCAATATTCTGCAATTTACAATTCATGCTCACACCCAATAGTCCAAAATTCAAGCCCACTATTTAAAAATTTTTCAAATTTTCTTATTTTTGGATTAAACCTGTTGGTCAACAAAATATGAACAAACCCTTGCGAAAAAAAGAAATTATCGAACAAATCTCCCTGATTCAAAAGTACATCATCTCAGAAAACATCTTTCTCAAACTCATACTCTCGACAATTGTTTCGCTCATTTTCGCATTTTTTATCAAAAAATACGTCTGGACAATACCGATTCTCGTCTGGCTTATTTTTAAATTAAGAATAGAATTTAACCCTAAGAAAATCAAAGCAATAAAACTCTTAGACAAAGCTAAAAAATACGTCAAATCTAATCAATTGGAGCAGGCTATCATGCTTATTATCCAGGCTAACAACCTGATTAACTCTCTGCAAATCACCGAATTACTAAAAAAATTAACAAACAACGATAAATTCCAGGAACTTTATGAAATTCAAATCATACAGCAAAAACTCAATTCCATCAAGGACCCTAAACTCAAACAAATCTTTACAGAGCTGCTCAACGTGCTAAACTTCATTTACCAACACAAACAACAATTGTCTCAATTAGAACAAAAACAATCGCAACTAAAAACCGAACTGATTAATGCTCCTGAAACTTACAAAGACGAACTAAACCAGCTTATCACACGTTACGACAATCTTATCAAACTCGAAAAATCTAAAATCGAATTTTACCTCCAGCTAAAAGATGAGTTAAATCAGCTTTACAAAAATTACATTTACCAGAACAAAATCCAGCAAGAATACGAATTCCTCAACCAACTGGAAAGCAGTTATTTATCTAACTCAATCAAAGAAGACATCGAAGCTGACTCAAAAACCGACTTTGTCGATTACCAAAACGCATATCTGAAAGCTCTCGCTGAAACCGCAAATCAGGTGAATTCTACTCAAAACCAGGATTTGTTTGAAGAAATACGCAACAACTTTAAACAAAAGAAACAACAACTGTTAAACAACCAAAACTAAACTCGTGTGGCTAATTCTCGGAATAATGACAGCAGGCATTATCACCGGGCTTGCGCTCAAACGCCAGATCAAACCAAAGCCTGTCTCCTCCCTGCTAAACCTCACAATCTATCTGCTACTGTTCTTGATGGGCGTTAGTATTGGCACCAATCCCAGAATCATTAACAACCTCGGCGACCTGAGCCTCAAAGCCCTACTTATCGCTATTGCAGCAATTGCTGGGAGTGTTCTAATTGCCAGGATTTTAAACTACATGCTAAACAAAAAGCACAGGGACAAAACTCTGTGATAACACGCAAAACCGCAACATATTGACAATCAAAACATTATTAAAACGTTTTTTGGCTCAAGGCTAAACCTTTTAATTTTTAATTTATTTTTTTGATTATGTTTAAATCTTCACTGATGCTGCAATCTACCTAACATTCAACCCTTTACTTTCAATGATTCGCCCGTCCATACCTATTACGATCTGGCGTTGTACCTTTGATTTACAAAAAAATCTCAAAAATCGACAAAATTACTAAAAGACTTAAACACCTATGGACAAATTTAATCCTATTTAAAACTCACCTCTCTGGGCTTAAAAATTCCAACTTAATTACAGGCTACCAGCAAAATATACTCAAAAGCAACAAAAGCTAAAAAACTTAAAATTCCGCCCCTGTACTTAAAACCTCATTAAGCACAGTCTTCTTAATAATTTACGAACATCTTTAACAACAATTTTGCGAAATTATGGCTTAATTTAGCACTGGTTTTATTTTCTTTGCAAAGAAACCGTTAAATTTAGCCACTCAAACAGACAAAAATGAAAATCATTCAACATACAGAAACTCTAAAAAATACAATCATAACGGTCGGCACTTTCGACGGCGTCCACCGTGGCCACCAGGCGATTATCAAAAAATTACTAAACAAAGCTAAACACCTAAAACTCAACGATTTAGCAATTACTTTCAACCTGCATCCCCGACTCGTCGTCCAACCAGGCTATAATCTAAAACTTCTCACAACACCTGACGAAAAAATCCAGATTCTCGAAAAACTACACGTAAACCACATTTACTTCCTGCCATTCGACAAAAACATGGCAAACTTAGACGCCGAGGACTTTGTACGAAAAATCCTGCTCGAAAAATTCGACATCAAACACTTAATCGTCGGTTTTGACCATAGATTCGGCAAAAACCGGCAGGCAGGCTACCAGGAACTCACGCTACTTGGACAAAAATACGGCTTTACTGTCGAAAAAGTCGACCCTATCATCTACAATGGCGAAAAAATCAGCTCATCACGTATCCGAAAACTAATCAGTGACGGAAAAATCAAACAAGCTAACGAACTTCTGGGATACAATTACTTTGCAACCGGTAAAGTTATCACAGGAAAGGGCATTGGACGAAAAATCAATTTCCCCACAGCAAACATTCTCGTTCACAAACTAAAGCTTTTGCCAAAATTCGGCGTTTACGCAGTCAAAGTCCATACCGACGACTTCTCTGGAATCGGCGTATTAAACTATGGCATTAGACCTACTATCTCCACTGATGCTCAACCCGTTCTGGAAGTCCACATACTAGACTTTAACCAGGATATCTACAATCAACCAATTAAAATCGAATTCATAGACCGTATCCGTGACGAAAAAAAATTCGCTTCAATCAACGAACTACAAGCTCAAATCCGAAAAGACATTGAAACCACACGAAAAACTTCTGAGCTAAAACATTTTACAAAAAACAAAACAACTTAACAGCCGACACAAAAACTTTGACCAAACTCATTCAGTTACTATAAATCTTAACATTTTTCTGCCAATTTACGCGCCCCCTTGCTTTCTCCATACACACTTTTTTTACACTATCGAAAAACAAATCTACCCAACACAAAAACCTCACAACATCAAATCACAAAGCGAAACCCGCCTTGCTTTTTTCCATGCACACTTTTTCTTTACACTACCAAAACAAATCTTCCCAACACAAAGACCTCACATCATCAAATCACAAAGTGAAAACCTCCTTGCTTTTTTGCTTTTTTCCATGCACACTTTTATTTACACTACCGAAAAACAAACCTGCCCAACACAAAAACCTCACATCATCAAATCAAAACCACCGATTGAATGCTAAATTCAGGTTACTTCTCAAAACTCTTTCCCTGCGCTGTCAACATATATAACGAAAAAAGGGCTGGCCTTTCGCCCAGCCCTTTTTTTGAAGTAAAATCTAAAACATTAGCTCATATTAGTTGGTGTGTGGATCCCACCAAACATGAGCATAGTTCTGGTCTTCTGCTGGATCATGCAGATCCTGAACTCCCTGCAAGTAATGGTCGTTATTCAGGTTAATTTCTTCAGCAGGATAACGATAACGAGTAGGGATACGTCCACCATTAAATGTTGCAGTTGCAGGAGCTGGATGGATTGCTGGATAATGTGTACGACGCCATTCAGCCCAACCTTTCCATGGAATCGGGAACAATGCTACCCATTTTTCTTCTCCTATAACCTGCAGAGGATCTACTGATGCCAGGTCATTAACACGAGCGTTTGCATAAGTTTGTGCTAAAGTCTGATAAGCTGCATTATCAACTCCATACATAGACATAACTTTGTCAACTACGTTCCAATGAGCATTGAAGCTGTTGTAAGAAGCAATAATACCATTCTGCAATGCTGTAGCAACTGTTACACCTCCGGTATTCCAGCCACGTGCTGCACCTTCTGCTAAGTTAAGCCAGGTATAAGCTGATGTGAGTTCAGGTAATGGTAAACTTGGATTGGTGAATAGTTCTTGCCATGGCTGTAAAAATGAATTATCTTTCGAAAATGCGAAATAATCTTCTCCATCCAAACCTTTATTAAAATGCCAATATCCATAGTAATCAACATAGAAGAAAATACGATAGTCTGTGTTGAAATTACTAGTCACATTAGCTTTGTTTCCTAAAGCATCTAAAGTAGTAGTATCCCCCTCCATGGATTTCTGGAATTGCAAAGAGAAGTAGTAATCGGATGAACGCAAACGAGACCATGGGTTGTAAATTCCAGCAACTCTATCAAAATAGTACCAAGCTTCATCTTCTGGAGTTAAAATCAATCCAGCAGAATTATTAGCAGCATCTTCAAAAGTGCTTTGAGCTAATGCAGGATCAACTTCACTTATCTGTAAAGCAACTTCTAATAGCAAACTATTTGCTAATTTCTTAAGCTTAGCTACGTCACCACCGTAAAATATATCACCTGTACAACCAGGCTTGTTTTCGTCGAGTGTATCGCGAGCAGTCTGAAGCATACTTATTAATTGCTGATAAACCTGTTTTTGAGTATCGTATTTTGGTGTAATATTCGATGTATCGAGAGCTTCAGACATTGGAATTGCTCCAAAAATATCGGTAATACGCTTGAAAATAATTGACTTCAAAATCAAAGCATAAGCATAAACGTTTTGTGGAGCGCCATTAACATCTGTAAATTCTTGATTGTTGATATAAGCAGTATCTTTCATCATATTTAAAGCAGCCTGAATATTAGCTAATGGACCTGTGTAATATGCTGCCCATGCTCCCTGGAAGTTAGCATAACGTTGCTCCTCGTCGTAAACACCTTGTGTCAACCACTGGATATAAAATGAATAGTTGGTACTATATAAACGACCTGCAATAGCGCCGTAACTCACTGTCGCTCCAGCTAATAGAGCCGACGGTGTAGTTGATGTAATTGCATGCTCTGGCTGGTTGAGATCGCCAAAATTGACATTTTTACAAGAAGTAAACATTAATATTAAACCAGCCACAACAATTAGTGTGATATTGAATATTCTTTTCATATCTATTTTGTTTTTTTATTTTTTGAAATTTGGTTCAACGGTAACCTCAGCCACAAAAGCTGAGGTTACCTGAAAAAGTTAGACTATATTGTTAGAACTTAAGTCTTAGATAAAGACCTAAACTTCTTACACCTGGTAACTGAGCGTTTTCACCAAAGTTGTGTGAAAGTTCAGAAGGATCCCAACGATGGTAGTTATCTTTTGCAACCCATAACAGAGCCAGATCACGACCAATGAAGCCAAGAGAAGCACCTTTAATGAATCCAACTTTGCTCAATAAGGTTTGTGGAAGATCATAAGTAATACTTAATTGTCTTAATTTCAAGTAGGAGGCATTATGTACAAATGGCTGTGCAACCTGGTTGCTATAGAACTGTTTGTAATAATCAATTGCAGCAATATTAACTGTTCCTACACTATCACCATCTGGGAAGTAACCTTGTAAGTTAATTCCGTTTTCACGTACTCCATTTGCAGCAGTTTCTTCGTACAAACCTGAGTATTCTCCCCAGAATTCGGAGAGGGAGTAGAATTTACCTCCAATCTGGAAGTCGAATGTAGCAGCTATATTAACATTGTAAATTCTCATTGAGTTAACTAAACCACCAACTACAGTTGGCAATACTGAACCAAATGTTGAGTTAGGTTGACCAATATAAACTCCATTTGGCTGGAGCCATGGTAATTTCTTACCATTAATAACAGTATCTTTAATAGCTACTCCTTGCAATTCACCCCAGGTTCCACCTACAACGTGAACAGCCTGGATGAAATCCCAATCATCAACTCCGTCTGGAGCTAACATAGTCTTCATACCAGCAGGTAATTCAACAATAACCGAACGGTTACGTGCTAAGTTAAGTGCAAGATTCCATTCAAAATTCTTTGTTTTAACAGGAGTTCCATCAAGTGTAAGTTCAATACCATAACGGCGAACTTTACCAGCATTAATCAGGTTAGCTCTATATCCTGTCGAAGATGGAATTGTGATAGCCAGGATATCGTCTTTGTGCAATTCATTATAATAAGTTACACTCAAACCAATACGGTTCTTGAAGAATCTCAAATCAAAACCTGTTTCAAATGAACTGTTAATTGCTGGGTGGATATTGTTATTAATTAATGTATTTGGTTCATATACCAAAGTTACACGATTACCTCCCAAACTTGGTGCGCCAAATGACCAGTTAGAACTTCCATAAGTCTTAACCAAAGCCTGAGCTGCGAGGTCATTACCAACTTGAGCCCAACCTAAACGGAATTTACCAAAGGTCAAGATGTTATTCTTAGGAATCAACTGAGAGAATACAAAACTCAAACCAAGTGATGGATAAGTATAACCATTGTTATTAGCTGGAAGTGCTGAACTCCAGTCACGACGTACTGTTCCGTCGATATACAACATGTTCAAAATACCCAATGACAAACGAGCATAAATACTATTTACTTGCTTGCGCCAATTTGTATATTGAGGTATTACAGGACTTGTTGTATTAGAGAAGAGATAAGCATCAGGAGTTATCAATCTATTATATTGGTCACCAGGATTCATCCAAGCATAGAAAGTATTGCTTGATTCATAACGGATATTTCCACCTACTAATCCATCTAAATCAACTGCACCAAAGTTATGATTGAACAACAAAGCTGCGTTGTAATCATTTTCATAATAGAAGTTCTTATATACACCAAAGCTGTTTACCCAGCTGTTATACAATTCTGGTGCTGCACTACCTGCAAGAGCGAATGGCAGTTTAAATCCACTCTGATATAAGTTCTGGTTACGAGATGCTCTTAAACGTACTTTCAAACCTTTGATTATTTTATAAGTTAAAGTTAAGTTTCCAACCAGGTTGTTATTACCAAATCTCCTGTCATAGAAATGCAGCCAGTCATAATGGTTAAACCAGAATACTGGTTTCATATAACCTGTTCTACCATTAAGATAACCATAATATGCATAAATAATTGGGTTCCACCAGTTCCATGAAGTTAAGTATCCTTCAGGTGTACGCATTCCTTGCAATTGACGTTCTACAGGCATATTCAAATCACGTGCAAACCACTGGTTAAATGAGCCTGAAGTCTGGTTAGCATATCCATCGTCAAAGTCACCACGTACATTGTTCATCATGAAGTTAACAAAACCAGAAACATTTAATTTCTTGGTGAACTGGTAATCAAAATTCAAAGCAACTGTATTACGCTTCTGCCAGGTATATGGCATAATACCATTCTGATTCAAGTTAGTAAACGAAACACGTGCTGTCAATTTGTTTGTACCACCAGTCAAAACAATATTATTCTTGAATGTATAAGCATCACGGAAGAAGTCTTTAATGTTATTTGGCTGTGCTACATAAGGAACATCTTTGTTGTAATATGGATTGGGTTTGCCATCTGGTCCGGTTGGCCACCAAGTGTACCATGGACGATAGCCATTTCCATCAAATTTTGGTCCCCAGGATTCGTCTGCAAATGTACTAAAAATGAAACGAGCATTAGTATCTACATCTGCCCAATATGGTACAGCATGAATTAAGCCAGCATAATCAGCAACTCTTGTCCATTCATCTTCTCCATCATAACCTTCACCATATTCATTCTGGTAACGTGGCAAATAAGATACACGGTCGCGTGTTACTGAGCTGTTGATGATAACGTTGAATTTACCCTTTTCACCTTGTTTTGTCGTAATGATGATCACACCATTCTGTGCGCGCTGACCATAAAGTGCTGTAGCGTTAGGTCCTTTCAATACTGTAATACTTGCAATATCGTTAACATCAATTGTGTTTGGATTAGCTGGTACACCGTCAACAATGTAAAGTGGACTTGCATCACTATTCAATGAAAGACCACCACGAATACGAACTTTACCACCGTATCCAAGTTTTGAACCTGGCTGTGTCTTTACCTGTACACCTGAAACTTTACCAGCTAAAGCGCCTTCAAAGTTGATGTCTTGAGTTAAGTTAAGTTCATTTCCTTTAACTTCTTGCTGGGTATAAGGAAGTGTTTTCTGCTCACGTTTAATACCCAATGCTGTAACTACAACTTCTTGTACTTGTACAGCTTCTGGTTCAAGTTTTACATTAATTACATTACCTGTAATAGGTACTTCCAGGGTCTTATAGCCTACAAAGCTAAATACAAGTGTTTTAGCATCATTAGGTACACCGGTTAAGGTGTATTTACCATCTACGTCTGTGATGGTACCTATTGATGTACCCTTTACTACTACAGATACCCCAGCCAGAGGACTATTATCCTCTGAACTCGTTACGGTACCTGTAATAGTCTTTTGCGCAATTGCTTGCACTCCCAGAAAACCCAGGAATGCCACCAATAACATTAACTTTCTCATAAACGTTTAATTTTAAAGTTTGTTCTTATAGTTTCTGCATATACAAAATTAAAAAATATTTTTTTTTTACAAAATTTTTGCTTTAAAAATTTAATGTTGTTTAAAGCCTCATTGAACATTAATAATTTACGTTAAATAAAAGCCTTTTGCCTCTATACTAAATCGTTAATCTGACGTTTTGAGTAATTTTGTTTAAAATTTCATTGGTTAAATTTAACACTTTACAAAAATTAACATAGATTAAACAACCTCTAACTGTCCAAATTTTTTACTCTGTCTTTACTTCTGGCATCAAAGGATAATGACTCATCATCTCGTTGACCTCGCCGCGGACTCGCGCAATTACGTCATCGTTGTTTATATTTTTTATAATTGTGTCGATCCATTTGACGATTTGCTTAATTCCATCTTCTTTAACGCCGCGGGTCGTAATAGCGGGTGTGCCAAGACGAATACCCGAGGTTTTAAATGGTGAGCGATGGTCGCCCGGAACCATGTTTTTATTTACTGTAATGTCGGCACGCTCAAGGGCTTTTTCTACTTCTTTTCCTGTCAAATCAGGGAAGTTTTGCCGCAAATCAATGAGAATTAAATGGTTATCTGTACCACCAGAAACGACTTTATAGCCTAAGGCCAAAAATTCTTCTGCCATGACCTTAGCGTTTTTCTGGACTTGAATCATATACTGCTTAAAGTCATCGGTTAAAGCTTCGCCAAAGGCAACGGCTTTTGCAGCGATTATATGCTCCAGCGGCCCGCCCTGTAAACCCGGAAAGACTGCAGAATCAATGACTTTGCTCATTGGTTTTATTTCACCTTTAGGTGTTTTAATGCCCATAGGATTTGGAAAGTCTTTGCCGATCATAATTACGCCACCACGTGGACCACGGAGTGTTTTGTGGGTCGTAGATGTTACGATGTGGGCGTATGGAAACGGATTTTTTAGCAAACCTTTAGCAATTAAGCCAGCTGGATGTGCGATATCGAACCAGAGTAATGCGCCAACTTTATCGGCAATTGCGCGCATTCGTTCATAATCCCAATCTCGCGAATATGCAGAAGCGCCGCCTAAAATAAGTTTTGGTTTATGTTCCAGAGCCAATCGTTCCATTTCGTCATAATCGACCCAGCCGTCTTCATTAACGTGATAATGAACGACATTGTAAAGAATACCGGAATAATTTACAGGAGAACCGTGAGTTAAGTGTCCGCCATGAGCCAGGTCAAGTCCCAGGAAAGTATCGCCGGGTTTGAGGATTGCCATCATAACAGCGGCATTGGCAGATGCTCCTGAGTGAGGTTGAACGTTGGCATATTCAACACCGAAAAGTTCTTTGAGACGGTCAATAGCCAGTTGTTCGGTCATATCGACGTATTGGCAGCCGCCGTAATATCTTTTTCCTGGATAACCTTCGGCGTATTTATTGGTCATCACCGAACCCATAGCCTCAAGTACTTGTTTGCTAACGAAATTTTCAGAGGCTATAAGTTCTATGCCGCGGCTTTGGCGTTCGTATTCTTTTTGGATAATGTCAAAAACTTGTTTGTCGCGTAATAGTGCCATATTTGAAAGGATTTTTGATTTATTCTAAGTACCAAATTTTGAAATAAGCAATTTGAACATAAGATTTTGGAGCAATTACAAAGCCAAAATAACGGCCTGTGAAAGGCTCAAAAGTCATTTGATAAACCTGTTTACCATTTATAAAGAACATATAACGTCCGTCCAATTTGACGACTTTAAGATGATTAAAATCTGTTCGATTTACAACAGAATCCACATGTTTTTTAACAATAAGAGTCGAATCTAAATCAGAATTTTGCCAGATAGCGAAATCGCCAGTGGAAGAAAAGCCGAAGATTAATTTATCGCCAAATATCAAATCGCCCCAAAACAGGCCATTGAAAAGTGTAACGTCACCACTAATAAATTTTATTTCAGCCTCAATCTCGAAATTCCGACTAATGTCGAGCATAATAGGTTTTGCGTCAAAATAATTATAATCAAAAGGATTAGCATAAAACAAGCATCCGTGTTCGATTTTATTTAATTGCGACTCTTTGTTAATTAACCAATCATAACGATTATCGACAAAATCATCGGAAAAAACGCGTAATTTTTTGTATTGGACAGAGTTAATCGTCGTATAAATCTGGGCTATTGACAAAACCGCAGAAAGCAAAAACACAGAAAAAATAGCAAAAGATTTGCCCATCATCTCTAACTTTTAATGATATTCAAACGCTTAAGCAATTCTTCGCGAGAGGCTTTAGCCACAGGAATAGCTTTTTTTTGTCCTCTATAAAACATAACAACATAATTGTCTTCAATAGCCTCAATTTTTTGCAAATTTACGATATAAGAGCGATGAACCCTGAAAAATAATTCGCGAGGCAAAAGTTTTTCCAGAGCTTTCATGGTGAAATGAATAGTATATCTGCTGCGTGCAGTGT
>WFZV01000066.1 GCA_015489395.1 Bacteroidales bacterium | reverse complement strand
TACAAACTTAACCCCAAAAGCAACAAAAACATTTTTAGTAGGTAAAAACGAGCCATAACGTACACTCGAAGATGAGACAAAAAAAAACGGCTGCGAGAGCGTTCTCTCGCAGCCGCTTGTCGTAGAAAAATATTTTTACAATGCTTAATCTTCCTCTGGGTGACGGGTTTTGTAGCTATTCCAGGCTTGTTCGATCATTTTCTTTTCGTCGGGTGTTAAGTCCTTTGGCACTTTATATTTAACTTTAACGTACAAATCACCATGACGGTGTGGATGGTCGTAATTTGGCATACCCAGACCTCGCAGTCTCAAAGTATGTCCGTATGGTATTCCCGGTGGTATCGACACTTTGACCTCAGTGCCTTTAAGTGTACGGATTTTTGCTTTTCCGCCAAGTAAAACTTTAAATACGTTAACTTCCACCTCTGTGTAAAGGTCGTCACCTTCACGGCGGAAATATGGATGTGGCAAAATTTCAACCCTTACGTAAAGGTCGCCAGGTTGTCCGCCTGGATGTGGACTTGGCATTCCTTTACCTTTGATGCGTAATAATTGGTTATGTCTAACTCCTGGTTTTAGTTTAATTCTAAGTTTTTGACCGTTAACCATAATAATTCGCTCAGTGCCAGTGTATGCCTCACTTAAAGTAATTTCAATGCGAGCATGCAGGTCTTCGCCTTTTGTGCTTTTCTGCTGGGACTTTTTGCTTCGTCCCATACCTCCGAAGAACTGCTTGAAAAACTCAGAAAAGCCACCACCTGAGCCAAAGTTGAAATTTCCAAAAAGATCGCCCAGATCAAAATCTTCGTCAGCTCCCGTGGAATAATAGTAATATTTCCCTCCGCCCGGGCTACCAAAGCCTCCAAAATCAAATCCGCCAAATCCTGCACCAGGTCCACGTCCGCCATTGTAAATCATATCGTATTTTTTCCTCTTCTCAGGATCGCTCAGCACATCGTAAGCTTCTGCGATATCCTTAAATTTTTCTTCAGCTTTTTTATCGCCCGGATTTCTATCTGGGTGATATTGTAGAGCCAACCGTCTGTATGCTTTTTTTATTTCGTCTGCTGACGCATCTGGTTTGACTCCCAGTATTTTATAGTAATCTTTAAATTGCATACGCCAAAAATTTTTTATTTAATTCGCAAGGTAATGATTAAAGCTAAAAAATTTAAATTATCATGTTGAAAGTTAAAAACTTTTTGCTTTTTGTTGAAAAAAGACTATTTTTGCTCACTGCTTAAAAAGCGAAATTTTTTCAAAATCATATAACCATGAAAAAAGGCATTCATCCTAAAAATTATCGATTGGTAGCATTTAAAGACATCTCAAACGGCCACGTTTTTATTACTCGTTCTACGGCTAAAACCAAAGAAACAATCGTTATCGACGGTGTTGAATATCCACTGGTTAAATTAGAAATCTCAAACACTTCCCACGGTTTCTTTACTGGTAAAAAGAAATTGGTCGATACCACTGGCCGTGTCGATAAATTCTACAAACGCTACCAACAATTCAAGTCAAAGAACCAATAAGCCACTGGACTTATTGCAGATTTTATGCCTAAATTATTTACTATGACATTTCGTCAGTCACGGGCCTTGACAGCTTAGTCTTTACTGTCAAGGCTTTATTTTTAATGTTAAATTTACGAACATGAAAATCAATATTCTTACGCTTGGATGCTCAAAAAACACTGTTGATTCTGAAAACTTAGGCACACAATTATATAAAAATAACGTTCAGGTCAAATACACAGATTGTCCTTATGATCAGGCCGATGCACTGATAATCAACACCTGCGGCTTTATTTTAGATGCAAAACAAGAATCGATCGATACTATTTTAGATGCTATCGAAGCAAAACAAAAAGGTCTGGTACGCAAAGTCTATGTTATGGGCTGTCTGGTACAACGTTATAAACACGACCTGGAAAACGAATTAAAAAACGAAGTTGACGGATTTTACGGAGTAAATGATTTACCCAAAATACTAAAAGACTTAGGCATTGATTACAAAAAAGAATTACTTGGCGAACGGCTAATCTCCACCCCTCGGCATTACGCTTTTCTCAAAATCTCCGAAGGCTGCGACCGTCAATGCGCTTTCTGCGCTATACCTCTTATTCGCGGTCCTCATAAATCTGTACCTTTCGAACAATTAATCGAACAAGCCCAATACCTGTATGCCACAGGCGTAAAAGAACTTATAATCATTGCTCAAGACACAACTTATTACGGCATAGACCTTTACGGCAAACCGCGTCTCGACGAACTACTGGAACAGCTGGCAAAAATCGGATTCCCCTGGATACGTCTGCATTACACTTATCCTTCGAATTTCCCTAAAAAAGTGATCCAGGTAATGGCCAAATATCCAAATATCGTCAACTACATCGATATCCCTTTTCAGCACATTAGCGACAAAATCTTACAACGCATGCGCCGTGGTCACTCAAGCCAGCATATTTACGATCTTATCGATTATTTCCGCAAAACTATACCCGACATTGCTATCCGCACAACGTTAATTACTGGTTTTCCGGGCGAAACACAACAAGATTTCGAACAATTAAAACAATTCGTCGCAGAAATAAAATTCGACCGTCTGGGCGTTTTTACATATTCTCACGAAGAAAACACATACGCAGCTTTACATTACGAAGACAATGTCCAGGAAAACGTCAAACGCCAACGTATGGAGCAAATAATGCAAATTCAACAAAAAATTTCGCTGGATAAAAACCTCCAAAAAGTCGGCAAAACTTACAAGGTCATTATTGACCGACAGGAACAAGACTATTACATTGGCCGTACTCAGTACGATTCCCCGGAAATTGACAATGAAGTAATTATTTACACGGACAAACAGCTGAAAATCGGCGAATTCTACAACGCGCAAATCACTGACGCATACGAATTCGACCTTATTGCCAAAGTATAATCTCCAATCGACCGAAAGCTGGACAAACTGCCGCTACTGCCTGGCAAAACTATGATTTACAGGCAACATGCAAAATTTATTATACTTTATGCGAATTTTGCATCATAAACATTAATGCTCAACAAAAATATCCGTACGTACCTCAGGGATAAAGCCAATTTCCGCACCTTTTTTCAATAAAGCCAAAATAGACTCACGTCCCTGTTCGCCCAGATCCAGAGTAAAATCATTGACATAAAGCTTAATGTGATTGTACATAAC
>WFZV01000065.1 GCA_015489395.1 Bacteroidales bacterium | reverse complement strand
GTATGCTGTCGAACACAAATTTAATAATTCAATTTTTTTTTTCAAAGATTTTAACTATAAATTTTAGTTTTAAAGTGATGGTAAGTTTTAAGTTATTGTAAATTAAAACTATTTTGAACTGATTTTTGTTTAAATACAATTAATTTTTGTCATGTCTATTTGTGAAATATGCTGCTTGTCAGTCGTTATTATGTCGATAAAATATGATGTTAAAAGAGCTAATACTGTCTCAGAATCAGGTTGATGTGTCAGGATAATGCAGGAAATATCGTTTTGTTTTAAAAATTTAGCTAAGCCGACTCCGCGCTTACGTTCCAATTTTGCTACAGGATTGTCAATAATTTGTTCGTTAAATCCCTGTGGAGTTTTTGTGAAAATATGGATTTTAGGACATGAACCGAAATGTGTACAAAGATTGCCTTTTTCGTCAGTCAAAACCGCGATTTTTATTGTTTTGTGACCTTGCTGGTAATGAACAATGACCTTTTCAACGTATGGTATTTGCTCTTTTATTTTGCTCTCTATGTAATCGGAAAATTTATGCGCTTCTTCCAGAGTATTTGTGGCCAGAGTTAAGTCTAATTCTACGAATATGTAACTTCCTGAATTTCGCCCAGTTATAGAGTTTATGTTTACAACCAAAGGTTCTCGTTCCAATAGTTCCCGGATTTTTTGCAGGGTCTGGACGTCAATCGAAGCATCTAAAAGCACTTTAATTGATTCTTTTAGAATTTCAAAGCCGCTGTATAGTATGAACAGCACAATTACGATTACTGCGATTTTCTCAAGCCAAATTATATTTAAATATTGTGCAATAATGCCTATCAAAACGACCAGTGAACTAAACATGTCAGTCTTTACGTGCTGCGCATCTGCTAAAAGACTTGGCGAATTTATTTTTTGTCCGACCTTTTTTTCGTAAGTGGAGAAGGCATAAGTTATAATCATGGCTAAAACGACTACAACTATGGCAACAGAAAATGACTGGATTTTTTGAGGCTTTTGCAGTAAAACATCCCGTGCAATTTCGTAACCTGCTAAAAATATAGCAAATGAGCTGATGATTGCGACTAAATTTTCTACTTTATAAAGGCCATACGGAAAGGTTTTACTTTTGCGGTTAGAGATTATTATGCCGATAAAAACGCTGAACGATGCAGCCAGGTCAGACAAAGAGTGAATGCCGTCGGCGATTAAAACAGAGCTATGAACGATAAATCCGCCTATTAGCTTAATCGCCGACAGCAAGGCGTTAATCGTCATTGACAGTATTGCAACTCGCTTTTTTTGCTGGAAGATTTTTTGTTTATCGATAGTCATTATGTAATCATTTTAAAAGCCGCAGAATCAGACTTATTATCAGGCTCAAAGCCAGACTGAGTAAAATCATACTCGTGAAAGGAGCGTAAAAGCTGAAATTTTCTCGCTCGATTCGTATGTCACCAGGCAAACGTCCAAACCACGAGAAAATATTGCCAAACGCAATGATAAGTACGCCAATGATTATTAGCAATATTCCCAGTGCGATTAGAATTTTGCCTAATCCGCTCATTTTTCAAAGTTTAAAGTATGTTCATTGGGTCGTAAATTAGTTTGATAACCGGGTGTGTTTTAGTCCGTGGATTCCAGGGTTTTAGGCTCAGAATAGGATAAATAGAGGTTTCTAAAAGTTTTTTTGCATTTGAGCCTAAGTAGCTTTCGTCAAAGCTGCTTTCTGCTCGCAGCATAATCAGAGTAAGCAGAGGTTTGAGCTGGTCAGCGTAATTATTGATAGTTTCGACAATTTGTTGTTTTGTGCCTTCGTGAATTTTAGTTTTGCATTGTATTCCTGCTTGTTTGATAGTTTTTTCGACTTTATTGAGAGTGATAAGTAGATTAGTTTCGTAATCGACATGATCACTGGTGTCTATGCTAAGCACAAAAATGTCAGATTTAAGTTGTTTTGCATATTCGATAGCTGCGTTTACCTGTTCTGTTACAGGTTTAGACAGGTCTAAAGGTAAAAAGACAGTGTGGTTGAGTTCGCCAGGTAATTGTTTGCCACGGATTGAAATTACAGGGTAATCGCACTCTTCGATGACGTGTAAAGTGTTTGAGCCGATGATTCGTTTTGAGAAAGTAATTTGCTCGGTTTTGCCCATAATGATGAAAAATGGTTTTATCTGGCGGGCTAAATGTTCGATTTGTTCGTATGGTTTTCCGACTTTGACGTGCAATTTGTATTCGAAATTTTGTAATTTTTCACCAGCCAGACCTTTAAGGGCAATTTCAGCTTGATTTATGAGTTTTTGTTGTAATTCTGGTGAAAACAGACGTTTTAAAATGCCGCTTTCTTCGACAACGGTTAGTAAGTCTATTTTGGCGTCAGTTAGTTTTGCATAAAATTTTGCATATTCCAGCGCTATTAGTGATTGATTACCAAAATCGATTGGTACTAAAATCCGTTTGGTCATAAACTCAGGGTTTTAGATGTTTAAGATTTTATCGAAAAATAATTAAGAATTTCAAAAAATAAAAATAATTTTAATCTGCAATTTTTTGCTGTATAAATTAAAAACACAAAGCAATGAAGCGGATTGTGGTATATTTTTTACTTTTACTGTGTTATACAGCTTATTCTCAAAGTATTGGTATGGTCGATAAATTAATACCGTCTTTGCAATATGACCAGGATATGATGGATTTTGCTGAGTTTTCGCTTTTGGACGGTTTTAATCATAAAATTAAACAAATCAGAGGGTTAATGAAGTTTTACAATGATAAAAAAATTTATGCCATTGAGAAGAATTTTTATAATTCTGGTAAAATCATTCGGAAAATAACTTATTTCTATGTTGCAGACAAGCCTATTGCCATAAGTCAGGAAGCGAACGGACAGACTACAGTTTATTATTTTAAAGATAATCAGGTCGTTGCAACTAAAACTTTTTTGCAAAAATACTATAAACCTTACGGTGGTCGTAAAAACTTGGACATTAGTCTGTTACCTGTAGATGCCCGAAAAAAGAAAATTGATTCAACCATGCTTTTTGACCAAACAAACATTTTAACTAATTTCAAATCAGCGAGTAAAAACTTATTAAATTACAGTTTTTAATTTTTCTTTTCGAATAAAATTTCGATACTTTTGCATTAAATTTATAATTTGCGCTAAATGTTGGATAAATTGACAGCTATTTCGCCAATTGACGGTAGATATTGGGATAAAGTTAAAGACCTGTCTGATTTTTTTTCAGAATTTGCTTTAATGCGCTACAGGATTTTGGTTGAAATCGAATATTTTATTTCGCTTTGCCAGCTACCTTTGCCTGAACTAAAAGATATTGACCGCACAAAATTTAAGTCATTACGAAAAATTTATCGAGAGTTTTCTATCGAAGAAGCCAGAAAAATCAAACAAATTGAGGCTGAGATAAATCACGACGTCAAAGCAGTGGAATATTACATAAAGCAGCGTTTCGACGATTTAGGACTTAGCCAATACAGGGAATTTGTGCATTTTGGACTTACTTCACAAGACATTAACAATACTGCTATTCCTTACGCTTTATCAAAATTTTTGCATCTGATTTATTATCCTACGATAGAGCAATTACTCAGAAAATTATACGATTTAGCATCGCAATGGGCTGATATTACTATGTTGGCGCATACACATGGCCAGCCAGCATCGCCTACGAAATTGGGCAAGGAAATCGAGGTTTTTATCGAACGTCTGCAAAAACAACTTGGTTTGATGCGATTAATCCCTATTAGTGCAAAATTTGGCGGAGCTGTGGGAAATTTTAATTCGCACGTAGCAGCTTATCCGGATATCGATTGGCTTGAATTCGCCAATTCTTTTGTAAATCACGTACTAAGTCTGGAACGGTCGCAAATTACCACGCAAATTGACCATTACGACCATCTATCTTCGTTGTTTGACAGCGTACGGAGGATAAACGTAATTCTCATTGACTTTGCCCAGGATATCTGGCTTTATGTCCTTAAAGGCTATTTAAAACTAAAAATTATCCCGCAGGAAGTTGGCTCTTCTACAATGCCGCACAAGGTCAATCCTATTGACTTTGAAAATGCAGAGGGAAATTTGAAAATGGCTAATGCGATTTTCGACTTTTTATCGAATAAATTGCCGGTATCACGTTTGCAGCGGGATTTATCTGATTCTACTGTAATGAGGAATTTAGGCGTACCGTTCGCTCATACGATTCTTGCTCTGCGTTCGTTGATGAAAGGTCTGGACAGACTGCAGGTAGATACGGATAAAATCAGCAGAGATTTAGAGCAAAATTGGGTTGTTGTGGCTGAAGCAATACAAACTATCCTACGCCGTTACGGTTATAGACAGCCTTTCGAAAAACTAAAGCAGCTAACCCGCACAGGCAAAGCCATTTCCAAGCACGATATCCATAAATTTATCGATTCCCTGGACATTGACCAGGAACTAAAAAAACATTTGAAACAAATCACACCATTTAATTATACTGGTATTTTTTAAATTTTACGTTCGTGGACTGGAAAAGTAGTTTTTTGGACAAAATAAATCTTATCGTTTGGGACTGGAATGGCACATTAATCGACGATGTCCAGCTGTCGCTGGAGTGCATGAATGTTTTGTTAAAAAAATACGGTTTAAAACCTATTGGTCTAAAAACTTATCGCCGCATTTTTCGTTTTCCTGTTAAAGATTATTACAAAGACCTTGGTTTTGACTTTGACAAAACACCTTTTGAGCAGGTGGGACAGGAATTTATACGACTTTACAACACAGGTTTTTCGAAAGTGACTTTGCAGCCCGGAGCCTTAGAAGTGCTGGACCGTTTGCAAAAAGCAGGGAAAATGCAGGTGCTAATTTCTGCACGTAACCAGGCTACTTTGTTTAATGATGTTAAATCGTTTGGACTTGAAAATTATTTTGACAAAATTATCGGACTCAACGACGACCTGGCACACGGTAAGCAAGAGCTTGTAGAACAGTTTTTTGAACAAAATCGTATAAATCCCAAACAGACGCTATTTATCGGCGACACAACACACGACTGCCAGATAGCCAGTAGTTTAGGCGCACATTATTTTATGGTGGCAAATGGCCATCATAGCGCTGAAAGACTAATGTTGTGTACGCAGTTTGTTTACGCTAATTTGTTGACTTTAGCTGACTTTTTATTCAATGCTTAAAACCAAATTTTCGTACAAAACCCAAAATTTTAAGCTTATGAAACGAGCATTAATCTGGATTACTTCATTTGTTTTGACTATATTAATTGCACATTATCAGCGAGTTACCGGGCCTACATGGCCAGCGAAAGACAAAATAACCATTTCTAACAAGCATTACGAAATAGTCTATATTCGCAGTCATTACACCACTTCCGATGCGAAAATAAAGATTGTTTTACCTGATACAAGTATTCACGGAAAGCTATTTTATCATATTTACCTTTTAAACCGGCCTTATAAAGCTCAACAGTTAATCCGTTCTGGTGATACATTAATCGGTGCGCTTCCCAAGCTACCACCAGCAGGTAAGTACGAGTATTACATTGAGCTATACGACAGCCAGGGCCATGTCCTTTATTCACGTAAAGACAAGCCTGTAATTATCCGATTTAAAGGTTATGTACCACTTTATTTACTTTTGCCGCATATTATATTTATGTTTTTAGCTATTTTCCTGGGATTAACAGCAGGTTTATTAGCTTTGTTCGACGATTTGTCCTATCACAAAGTGCAATGGTGGGCTTTGATAAGTTTATTAATTGGCGGATTTATTTTAGGACCATTAGTTCAAAAATTTGCTTTTGGACAATTATGGACAGGTATTCCATTTGGTTGGGATTTGACTGATAATAAAACTTTGATTATGCTTGTGGGCTGGATTGTAGCTATCTGGTTAAATCGTCATGAAAGTCGTAGGTGGTGGACTGTTGGTGCAGCTTTAGTGCAAATAATCGTTTATTTAATCCCGCATAGTTTGCATGGCTCAACTTTGAATCCAGAGACTGGAGAGGTTATACAGGGCTTTATCGTTACGCTGGTAAATTTTTTATTATAAACTTGTGAATGAGCAAAGTTCGCATTTACATATTTATGTTAATAACTATTTTAGGTTTAAGTAGTTGTAAAAATTCGATTTTTTTCAGGCCAAGACTTTCGTGTGAATACAAGCCAAATTATGGATTAGTTTACGTTTCGACAGATTCTTTTTCGCAGTATTTTATGAATTATGTTGATTTGTATCAGCTTGATACAGAGCGGTTTTTGATTAATGCTTATGAGAAATACACGCTTTTTTATTTACCTGATTATTTAGCTTTAGGTTATGTTGACACGAGCCATACCTTGTGGATAAAGGATTTTAATGGCTCTGAGCTGTTTTCGATACAATTGCCGTGGGATTTTCGAATGTTAGAGTATGTGTCGAAAAAAGGAGTTTTAATTGGCGTAGTCTTTGATAGCTCGGCAGCTGCAAATCGTATTGCAGAATTATCTGTGACAAACGGTTCGGTTTTATATTCGCAAGCAATTGATGCCCAGTATTATATAGACACGCAGGCTTACTTTTTCGATCAGATAAATAATATCTATTATATAGGTGTGAAAAATTCAGACAGTATTTTTTTGCTTGGGTGGTCTTTGGATGAACGCAAGTTAGCTTCAAAGGCAAATTTGGGCATAGATTATATTCGACCAAAATATAATTATTTGTCGCAAAGTGCTGTGGGAATTGTCAGTAATTCAAGTAATTATGCAATTGTTAGTTTTTCTCCTATAACAGGAGAACAAAAATCAAACGTTGAGCTGAATTTAACGTCGATAACAAAAGTAATTGGCTTTGATCAGTCCAGACAAAACATAGTTATTGGCATCATGACTGATTCGACGTATAATTTTAACTTTTATCACATAAATGATGGAAGAATCAGTGAAATACATAGTTTTAACGTTTATCATGTCGAAGATTTGTTAGTTTGGTCTTCGATGAGTAATAAAATTTTAAAATCAGACTAAACCATGAAAGTAGTTATAGCAGGAGTTGGACAGGTAGGTTGGTATTTAGCGAAAATGTTAAATACCAAAGATCATGACGTAATTGTAATAGACGAGGACCGTGATAAGCTTATGGAAATAAGTTCTACGCTGGACTTAATGGTAATACACGGTTCGGCAACGTCAATCGAAATTTTAAACGAAGCAGATATAGCCAGTGCTGATTTATTTATTGCAGTAACGCAATCACAGGAAGTAAACATAATTTCTTCGATTTTAGCCAAAAAGCTTGGAGCAAAACAAACCATTGCCCGTATCGATAATAATGAATATGTCAAGCAGGGTCACCAGAATATTATTACAGAATTGGGAATTGACTCTTTGGTTTATCCTGAAATTTTAGCCAGCAACGAAATAGTAAATATAATTAAAAACCCGGGCATCCTTAAATCAATTGAATTTGCTTCAGGACGACTTGTTCTGTTTTCTTACAAAATAAAAAAAGATAGCTCAGTAATCGGCAAAACACTCATTGAGCTTACAAAAGAACATGCTGACCTTAAGGCACGAGTAGTCGCCATAAATCGTCGATCAAAGACCATTATCCCACGCGGGAATGATACTATCCAGGCCGGTGATATAATTTACGTTCTGACAGATAAAAACAGCCTTGATAAAGTCTATGAGGTTTTGAACATTCGTAAGTTTCAAGTCACTAATATCATGATTTTAGGCGGAAGTAGAATTGGAATTAACACTGCAAAAGCTCTGGAGAAATGCTGTTATGTTAAATTGTTCGAGAAAGACAGGGAAAAAAGCTTGCAAATAGCCGATATGTTGAAAAATACGCTGGTTATCAATGCCGAAGCTCGCAGCGCAGAGTTTTTAATAGACGAGGGAATAGAACGAGTAGATGCTTTTATCGCAGTAACGGGCAACTCAGAGATAAACATACTTTCGAGTCTTTTGGCAAAGCGGCTTGGTGTTAAAATGGCTATTGCTGAGGTTGAAAATACAGATTATCTGGAACTTGCAAAGAGTATGGACCTGGATTATATCATAAACAAGAAGTTAGTTGCTGCCGGCCATATTTTTGCTTTTACTATTGGGACCAAGGTCGAAAGTGTGCAAAGCTTCACTGAGACTGACGCTGAAGTGCTGGAGTTTGTGGTTAAAGAAGGTGCTAAGGTGACGACTAAGCCTTTGAAGGATTTGGACTTTCCAAAGGGAGCTATTATTGGCGGAGGCGAACGCAATGGCGATGTATATATTGCCGTTGGAGACACAGTTATACAACCAGGTGACCGTGTGGTTGTTTTTGCTTTGCCTGATGTTATAGATAAGGTGGTAAAATTTTTTAAGTAGGTGAGTGTTAAATCTTTAGTTTTACCTTCACGTTAATAATACCATCGATTTTGCGCAGTTTGTTGATGAGTGTTTTTATGTCGCGCGGTGAGCATTCTGTATCGGTGTTTTGTTCTTTACAGTAATTTTTTTGATGGACGACTTTTACGATTATTTTGCCATAGACTAATTTGTCGTTTTGTATTTTCATGTAAATTTCATTAATGCTGATATGTAATTCTTTGCTTAAAAGCAAGCTGATGTCTGTCAATAGTCCGAGTCTGTCCATGGCTGTGAGTTCGATTAAATAGTTCGAATCGTGGATATCCCATTTTACAGGCGAGAGGTCTTCGGGGTTAGCAATTGCTGCCAGTTTTGTACAGTCGGCGCGATGTATGATAATATTTCCCTTTTCGTCTTTTATAGCTACAGCCTGGTCTTCAGGAGTAGGGTTGCAGCAGTCTGCTAATTTAAAGTCACTGAAGCTATTGATGACAATTGGAAGGTTTTTGGTTACGATGTTTTTTTGTTGAGTCGTTTTTTGCGGTATTTCTTTTTTTGTTTTAAGAAAGTCAATGATAGCTTTTTTGGCTTTGTCGGTAACCACGTAATTTAGCCATTCAAGCTGAGGTGTAATCTTTTGCGAGGTGAGAATTTCGACTACATCGCCGGATTTTAGTTTGAACGAAGGAGGTTTTGTTTCTTGATAGTTGATTCTTGCGCCAATGCAATGTAGTCCTAATTCGGTATGGATTTTAAATGCAAAGTCAAGCACAGTACTACCAGCAGGCAGTTCGATAATTTCGCCTTTTGGAGTGTAAAGGTAAATGAAATCGTTATTAAGTTCGTTGAGTATGCGGTCAATGAAATCTAAAATACTTTCGTCTTCGTTTTGTAGTTTGACGCGGTTCTGGATGCTTTGAAAGTTAGCGCCTTTTTGAGCGATAATATGTCCGTTTTTGGAAAGGATTTGTATTTCGGCTTTTGGTGGGATTTTTCCTGCAGTTTCTTTGTGGTAGTATAAGATATCGAAAATCAGAGCTTTAAAACCATTTGGCTTGGGTTTGTGTATGTAATTTTTCCATGATTCGCGTAAAAATTCGTAATGTTCAGTAATTGTTCCGAAAATTTTTATAGCAGCGTCCCATAATTGATTATCGTCCACGTCAACGATGATACGCAAAGAGAACCGGTTGTGAATTTCTTTGAAAGTCAGAGAGTTGTCGGTCTGTAGTTTTTGCCAGATTTCGTATAATGAGCGACTAACGGTTGTTATTTCAAAATTGTAATTAAGAGGTTGGAGGAGTTTGTAAAGTTCGATTTTTAGATCGTTCAAAAATTGTTGTCTGTGCGGTTTAAGTTGTTGGTCTAATTGTGTAATTATGTTGTAATCGTCAGGGTATAAATACTTAAAGCTCAAGTCTTCCATTTCGTTTTTAATGTCGAACATGCCAACAGCCTTAGCGAAATGAGCGTAAACGTGCAGGTTTTCAGCAGATTTAATAATTTGCGTTTTTCGAGGCATGCCTTCCATTGTGCGCATGTTATGCAGACGGTCAGCGATTTTGATAAGAATTACTCGATATTCTTTAGAAATTGAGTAAATCATTTTTCTGAAAGTCTCAAGCTTGTCTAATTTGCTTGTACCGCCTAATTTTGTCATTTTTGTAACGCCACTTACGATATTTGCAACAGGTTCGCCAAATTCTTTTTTTAGGTCTTCTTTAGTTACTAAATCGCTGTCTTCCAGAACGTCATGGAGTAATGCTCCGATTATTGAGATTAAGTCTAAATTCATTTCGTTTGCAACAATAAGCGCAACTTCAACAGGATGGACAATGTATGGCTCGTGAGCGCCGGTTTTTCTAAATTGACATTGGTGGCACTGAAATGCCAGATCAAAGGCTTGTTTTAATTTTTTTTGTTCATTAGGTGCAAAATCTTTGTTCAAACGACATAAGAAATAATCGTAAAGACTCTGTTTATATTGCTCTAATTCAGTTTTAAATTGTTTGTATAATTGTGGATGTTTTTTTCGTGGTTCTTCTTCGCAGACTTTGGGAACATTAGAATAATCGAAATTAAAT
>WFZV01000064.1 GCA_015489395.1 Bacteroidales bacterium | reverse complement strand
ATTATCAACAGATCCTCAATATCAGCATCTTGCGGATCATAATCACGGCTATCAATATGAACTATAACATACTGATAATCAGAATGTTTTAATCCATCTAAATCCCGTTCTAACTTTAGTAAAGCTGAAGTCTTACCAGAACCAACTTGACCTGAAATAAAATAAGTTTGATTATTAGAATCTGCATGTAAAATCGAACTTTTTAATTTTTTTAATATGCTACCAAAAATATCTACATAGAAACTTTGATACTGTTCATCAATAATCAGTTGAGGGTTAAAATTTTTTATTAGCTGGTCAATATTCTCTGCGGGGCGGGCAACATCATTATTTGGTAGTGATTCCATAGAATTACATGTTTTTAATTAAGTTTGTGTTTGTCTCAAAGTTACTTCAATTGTACAAAAAATAAAAGTTTTTATGAAAATTTGGCCTTCGTCGCAAATAACTGTCAATGGAACCAAAGTTGCAGCTGTTGCCCCGCTAATAATTTCTGCAAGTCGAGCTACCGACATCCCAGGCTTTTACGGCAAATGGCTGGTCGATAAATTTAAACGTGGTTATTTAATCAAACGAAATCCTTTTAATAATAAGCCTCAATACATTGATTTGAAAAATGTTCGAGTTATTGTGTTTTGGACCAAGTTTGCTAAACCTATGATGAAATATCTAAAATTTTTCGACGAATTGGGTATCAATTACTACTTTCTGTACACAGTCAACGATTATCCTGATTACGAACCATATCTACCACCTTTGAACGTACGAATTGAAAACTTTTTGGACTTATCCGAGCGGCTTGGAAAAGAACGAGTCCTCTGGCGATACGACCCTTTAATTATTTCAAAATCAATCAGTGAAAACCTGTTGCTTGAACGGATTTCTAACATCGGTCAAAAACTTCACAAACACACAATACGTCTGATTTTCAGCTTCATTGAGCTAAATTATCGTAAAGTTCAAATCAACTTGCGAAAAAACAATTTAGACGCTTTACAACTCAGTCCGCAGCAACAAAAACAATTCGTTGCTAAGCTCAAAAAACTCACAGATCAATGGCAAATCGACCTGCGCTCATGTGCCAGTAAAGTCGATTTTTCTGATTTAGGCATACAACCAAACAAATGTATAGATGATCAACTAATGGTCAAACTCTGGCCTGACGACAAAAAACTTATGGAGTTTTTAGGCTATAATCCGCTTTTTCCTTACAAAACCAATCCAAAACTCAAAGACAAAGCCCAACGACCTGCCTGCCAGTGCATTTATAGCAAAGACATAGGCAAATACAACACCTGCCCTTTTGGATGCGTTTATTGCTATGCTAATATTTCTCGTGCAAAAGCTCTTGAAAATTACAAAAAGCACAATCCACAAGCCCTGGAAATTTGATTTTTAAGAATACACTGTTTTTTTTTACTTTTGGTCAACTTAATTTGTTAATCTTTGATAAATTTCTCTTAATGATCGAGATTTTCAAAAAAATAAACGGCCAACTACAAAAAATCGACCAAATTCAACCCAATAGCTGGATAAATATTTCAGACCCTTCCGTCGAAGAAATCGATTTTATCCACTCAAAACTAAATCTTCCCCGCGATTTTCTTACTGACCCATTGGACCCTGACGAACCTTCACGTATTGAAATCGAAGATAACGTAAAGCTGATTATCATACGTATTCCTCTGAGAAACTACGATAACGAAGATATTCCTTTTGTTACTATTCCGATTGGCATTATACTAACGCAAAGCAGTATAATTACTGTATGCCGCCACACTGACGCTGTCTGGGACTTGCTTTCGCACAAAATCGTCTCTCGTGACTTTACCGAGCAAAACCGTAAAATACTGATTTTCCGCATATTTCACAAAACAACGACCTTGTATCTACGATTTTTGAAAGAAATTAACCACAAAATCCAATTGGTCGAAGACCTGTTCCACGAAACAATGCACAACAAGGAAATCATTAAGCTTTTAAACATCGAAAAAAGTCTGGTTTACTTTTCTACATCGCTAAAATCCAATGAATTAACTATCGAAAAAATCCTGAGAATAAACATCTTGACCTTAGACGAAGACGACCGCGACACAATCGAAGATATCCTTATCGACAACCGCCAAGCACTTGAAATGTCCAACATTTACAGCTCAATTCTTAAAGATATGATGGACGCTTTTGCCTCTGTTATTTCTAACGATTTAAACATAGTCATGAAAACCCTTACTTCAATCACGATTATCCTTATGATACCGACTTTAGTCTCAAGCCTTTATGGCATGAACGTAAAACTACCTTTGCAAAATTCGCCACATGCTTTTGAATTTACTTTGTTCTTATCATTCTTACTTACCGCTATAGGCATATTCATATTTGCCAAACGAAAACTTTTTTAAAAACTTCAAAACCTGCTCTTCATGGATAATTATATCCTTTGCATCGAGACATCAAATAAAATCTGCTCTGCTGCCCTGTGCGATTTTCGCAATCATTACTATATTAAAGAAAATTTCGAGCCTAACTCCCACTCCAAATACCTTACTGTTTATATACAGGAGCTTTTTAAACATATAAAAAAACTTGATCAACAGCTTAAAGCAGTGGCTGTATCACAGGGACCTGGCTCATATACAGGACTTAGAATCGGTGTCTCTGCAGCTAAAGGCATAGCTTACGCACTACAAATCCCACTTATTGCCATCGACACACTGGAGATTATGACACAAGGACTGATTATGGAACAGGAAGACCTAATAAAAAAAGCCAAATTCCTTATTCCGCTTATTGATGCCCGAAGAATGGAAGCTTACACTGAAATTTTCGATAGTTCTGGTAAGTCTCTTTCTCCTGTTAAAAACTTAATTTTAGATCAGAACAGCTTTAAAGAATTTTTAAATCAAGGCACTGTAATATTTTTCGGCGATGCAACGACCAAATTCAAAAAAATTTCATCACATCCTAATGCAATTTTTATCGAAAATTTCTACCCTCGTTCAAAATTTATGACTAAATTAGCTGTTAACAAATACAATAACCATGATTTTGTCGATGTTGCATACTTTGAACCTTTTTATTTAAAACCTTTTATCCCCACAACCAAACCCAAAGACTTGCTAAAATGACCCCTCAACAGCACGATAAAACCATACTAATTCCGCAACCACAAGAAGCTCTAGTCACTAAAAAGAAAAAAAGTTTTACCATCTCGGTGCTTAAAGAAAACATGACAGACGAAAAACGTGTTGCACTTACCCCTGTCGGTGTACAAACTTTAGTACAGGAAGGAGCTACGGTTTATGTTGTTTCGGGCAGCGGAAATGGTGCTAATTATAACGACGAAGATTACCGCAAAGTCGGTGCGAAAATCGTTGACTACGAACAAGCTGTCAAAAACGGACAGGTTTTAGTAAAAGTCTCACCTTTTACCAACGACCAAATCAAACAACTCCCTACGAACAAAATACTATTTTCTGCATTACATCCCAATACGCAAATTCGCGAAAATTTCGAACTTTTGATGCAAAAAAACATCACAGGCATTGCTTATGAATTCTACGAAGACGAAAATGGTATGAATCCTTTTGTACATTTGATGAACGAAATTACAGGAAGCACGTCTGTCATGCTGGCAGCTGAATTGCTCAGCAATATCCGCGGCGGAAAAGGCATAATGCTGGGCGGACTGACAGGCATAACGCCGAGCGAAATAATTGTTCTGGGTACAGACACAGCGGCACAATACGCTGTTCGAATTGCGCTGGGACTTGGGTCCGTCGTAAAAGTTTTTGACGATGATCTACATGGCTTGCTCAAGCTAAAGCAACTTTTTGGGCAACAACTGTTTACATCGACTTTCAACCGAAAAGTCCTCTGGAAAAGCTTTCAATCCGCCGACGTTGTAATTAATTCAAAAGCCCGTAACATCGACGAAGAACCTTTCATTATCGAACAAGACCTTATAAAAGTCATGAAACATGGCTCTGTAATAATTGACCTTAAAATTGACGTAGGCTCCATTGTCGAAACGTCTAAGCCAACCACTTTCGATAATCCTACTTACGAAAAATTTGGAGTAATTCATTATTGCGTACCAAATATTCCGTCGCGCGTTTCGCGTACTGCATCTATCGCTATTAGCAACGTACTGACGCCGATTTTAAAAGAACTTAGCCAGGTTGGCGATATTTTGCCTTTGCTCAAAAAATATACAGCTTTACGCAAAGCCACATACACTTACCTGGGCATGTTGACAAATGTGCATATAGCTAATCGATTTAAGCTTAATGCCCGTGATCTTAACTTACTTTTAGCTTTATTCTAAACTTTTGCAAGCAAAAAATTTCTTTTTCGTTCGATAAAAATAATTTTAGACTTTTGGTTTTAACTCTGAAAACAGCAGAAAATGAAAAATTTAGGCATTAACTTCCGTCTGATTTTCAAAGCTCTTGGAATAATTTTGATGATCGAAGCAGCTTTTATGCTTCTGACTCTTTTGGTTAGCGTTATTTACAAAGAAAAATACATTGCATTGATTTCGCTATCCATTGCAATTACGTTTGTTGTAGGATTTGTTTTGTTTTATTTAAATCGTCATGCCAGAGAATTCATTTCTCGAAAAGATAGTTTTTTGTTAGTAACTCTGGTATGGTTAAGTATCTCGTTGTTTGGTACTTTGCCATATCTTTTAACTCGTGCAATACCCTCGTTCACCGATGCTTTTTTTGAGTCAGTATCAGGTTTTACAACTACAGGTTCCTCGATTTTAACCAATATTGAGATTTTACCTAAGAGTGTACTGTTTTGGCGTAGTGAAACCCACTGGATTGGTGGTATTGGTATAGTAGTGTTGTTCATTGCCCTGTTTCCGTCTCTTCGAGTCGGTCGTATTTATTTATTTAATGCAGAGGCTTCGGTAGTAGTTGAAGAAAAGTCGTATCCCAAGCTTTTTGATGTGAGCCGTAATTTATGGTTTATCTATCTTCTGTTGACTTTTGCTGAAATTATTTTGCTCTATGTCAGCGGGATGGATATGTTCGACAGTATTTGTCATAGCTTTGCAACTGTAGCCACAGGTGGATTTTCGACTAAAAATGCGAGCATAGCTGCTTATCCACCTCGAATTCAATACATTATAGCGATTTTCATGATTTTGTCAGCCACAAATTTTAATATTTATCTTCTGGCAATGCGTAAAAAATTTAATTCGATACTAAAAAACGAGGAATATCGAGCTTATTTAGGAATTATGTTTACAGCAGTGCTAATTGCAACGATTACGTTAGTTGTCAGAAAGCATTTTCCAGTAGAAAAAGCTTTTCGCCTATCTCTGTTTAATATCTCGTCTTTGATGACAGCTACAGGTTTTGCTACGGCAGACTATTTAAAATGGCCTTTTTTAGCTTTAATGATGATTGTAATGGTGATGATGATTGGAGCAAGCTCTGGTTCAACAGGTGGTGGAGTGAAAGTTATTCGTTATGTTATTGTGTTTAAAAGGATTCGCAATGCGTTTCGTGAGATTTTACATCCCAACTTAGTAGCCAATGTCAGATATAACGGAAAAATTGTTGAAAGCGATACAGTGAGTAAAATTTTCGTTTTTGTTTTCATGTATTTTTTAATAGTTTTTACTGGAATGCTGATATTAGTTGCTTTAGGCGTTGATCCGATTACTTCATTCGGTTCAGCGCTAACAGCCATGGGTGGTATGGGACCAGGATTGGGCGTTACTGGACCAGCAGGTAATTTTTCGACAATACCAGCTTTGGGTAAATATACTTTATCTGCTTTGATGATAATTGGAAGATTGGAGATTTTCAGCGTACTTATTATTTTTTCTAGAGATTTCTGGCGTCCGTAATTACAAAAAATTACTCTAAATGAAACAAGCAACGCAAAAACTGCTCAAAAATATAAAGTTATGTAAGCTTAAACTGAATTTTGTTTTAGAAATTACCCAAAAAATCCTCGATAATCACCCGACAGAAGAGCTATTAGCCTTATTTTCTGAACTTTTGACCAAAAAACTCAATATTCGTCAGGTATTATTTTACATTTTCGAAAATAATCAGTGGAAACTAAAATTTTCACTGGGTGTTGACCATGATTATTACTCTAATCCTAAAATAATCAAAATTTTAGAGCAATATCACGACATCAAAATGATTCGTAACGATAATCACGAGCTTGGAAAATTCGATTTTATAATACCTATCTTTCACCGCAATAAAGTAATGGCGTACGTATTAATCGGCGATCTGGAAGATTTTGCTTTAGGTATGAGTCCGGCGGTTAAAAACTTAAGTTTTATACAAACAATCGCAAACATTATTGTCGTTGCAATAGAGAAAAAACGTTTGCTCTTAGAAGCTATTGAACGCGAACAAATGAAAAAAGAAATGGAGACCGCAGCCAAAATTCAGCAAATGCTTATTCCTGATATTTCATCATTACCTCTTGATCAACGAACAAAAGCTGCTGCATTTTATCTTCCGCATTACGAACTGGGTGGCGATTTATACGACTTCGGAATGGTCTCCAACAAAGAATTCTATTTTGCTATCGCAGATGTATCGGGTAAAGGCTTGTCTGCTGCCATGCTCATGTCAAATTTCCAGGCAAATTTGCGCGCACAATTTTCTTTAAACATTAAATTAGAAGAAATTATTAAAAACCTTAACGAAATTATCATACGAATATCAAAAGGCTCGCATTTTATCACACTCTTCGTTGGCAAATACAATATACAAAAACGTAAACTTATTTACATCAACGCTGGTCACCATCCTGCTATTCTTTACGACAAAACAACCCAAAAAATTCATTTACTCAACAAAGGTTCAGTAGGTATCGGCATGCTTGACAAAATACCTAAAATCGAAGTTGGACGGTTACGAATTGTAAATCCTTCAAAACTGTTGCTTTACACTGATGGAGTTGCAGAAATATCCTTGCACAATCAAACTGACTTCGGATTTCGAAAATTAGTTCAACTAACAGCTACAGACGACGATATCCAACAAACTATCGACAATATCATAAAGACTTTAAACCTTTCAAAAGAAAACGACCGACTTTTTGACGATGTGACTTTATTAGGATTTGAATTTTCCTGAAACAAAGGCACGCTTACGTTCATTCTTTTTATGACGACCGTTAAAATCCGGAAGATGGGATTTATACCGGTCGCGGTAATTCGACGCTACCAAAACTTTAGGAGTATTCCACTTGCCAAGCCAGAGATTTTTCGGAATAACATTTCCTTCGATATCTAAAAAGTTTCCCTCGTTATCTTTTTTAATCACCCAGGCTCGTCCTTCCAGAACCAGCTGTTTTACCATTTCAGTCAGCTGCGTTATATTGATATCCGGCAGACCGCGGCCCAATTCGATTCCTATTTCATTATTCAACAAATCCATCATCATGCTTGTGGCGTCGGGCAACTGATACTCTTCTAATTTTTTCTTTTTAAAGTCCAATTTATTGCTTTTTTCATGCACCACACCGAGCTTACGGGCAAAACGTTCACCATATTTTTGTGTTATCAATGCCATCCACAAAATGTGCCTCAACGCATCTACCTGTCCTCCAGCATAATCGCCATCTAAATCCGGGTCAGTTATATGTTGGTTGGCTATATTACGAACTTGTGTACTTAGTTTCCAAACCGGATATGCTCGAAATAAATGAGTTATAATCCAAAAAATTTCATACCGATTTAACTCAAGCAGACTCTTAAACCGTCTCAACAAAGACATACTTAACTTAAATTTTAAATTTTATACCAAAAACTAAAATATCATCTTTAGGTTGTTCGCTAACTGATAAATAATTCTCTATATAAATTTTTTGTTGTGGTAAATCCAATGATGACAAATTCTTAATTATCTCACTAATATTCACATCTGAATTAGCTTTCAACTCTTTTATCAAACCATCAGTAAATAAAATAACCTCAGTTTTTCCCTCCTCAATTTGAGCGTTATAATTTTCAACTGTCTGTATGTGCAAATCTATAATATTGTGTCCATCAAACAAATAGCCATAATTGCCTCCAATATCAACCGAAATTTTATTTTTTTCTGTATCAACGACTAAAACACTTAACTTTATCTGCTCCAATCCCTGAATATCAATATCAGCCACAATCAAGTTAAATAGCTCTATAATATCCTGAGGCACTAATTGCTCTGAACGCTTTTTAGCCAGATGGAATAAAACTTCACTCAACACGCTAAAACTCAAAATACTCATAAATGCACCTGCTACGCCATGCATCATTGTATCACCGATAACCAGTAATTTATATTTGTAAAACTCGTTATACCACCAAAAATCACCACTGACTACTTCCTGAGCTTTAAAAATTATAAAATGAGGACACTTAGGCAAATTGGACTCCGAATTCAACAACGCCATCTGAATTCTACGAGCATAATTTACACTATCTGTTATCTGACGATTAAGTTCTTCAACTAATGATTTTTGCTTTTTTAAAACTTCTGTCTGTTCGCTTAAAAGCTTGTTCTTTTTCTCTAAAATCTGTTTTTGCTCAAATAAATCTTTATTCATCTCATTGATTACCTCAGCAGTTACCCTCAACTCTTCAATTTTCTCATCAAGCTCTATCGTACGAAGTTCCAATTCCTTATTTTGTTCCTCAATTTTAGCCGTACGTTGCGCCACAATATTCATCAAATTCTTATTAATATCCTCAAGATAATTGAACAATTTGACATTGTTGATAATTGCTGTTATCTGCGTCGTAACAAATTGTAAAATTCGGCTTTGTTCTGGTGTGAAATAATCTGACAACTTTTCAAAATACAATACTCCCATTGGATTATGACGAGAACCTAATCTCGTGACGAGCAACGACTTAAACTCTAAACCTGCTTTTTGCTTTATGAAATGAAGCAATTTGTTTTTCTCCGAAATTATAACTGGCTTATTAACAGTTAAAGCTAAATCTATGAATTCTTTCAAAACTTTTTTATCTAAAGATGCCAGCTCGTCCTGGTTATCTGTGTAACCTTTATCATAAACATAAGCAGCTGCTAACTTTAACTCTCCTTTTTCATTGGTAAATAAATATACATTATCAGCATCAAAATAATTATGCAAAGAACTTAACAGGTCCCTATAACCATAAAACGAACCTTCCAACAAACTCCTTTTGATTGTATCGAGACGTTCAAAATGCTTTGCAAGACGGCTGGCCGTCCTATAAAGACGAGAATGATTCTGTGCTAAAGTTATGGACTGTGTACTTACGAAAATAAATATTCCTACATTTCCCAATTCAACGGTCGGAAGTAAATGCAACTCGGCAAACATATCATTTAGCATAGCCAAACCCAGAATTATAAATCCTGTCAAAGGAATAAAACCATAAGCCTCCCTATCTGCTATAATTTTTTTGATAAAACCTATCAAGCCAAAAACATACATCATTCCCAATAAAAGCAAAAACAAATTAAGTGTGTATGAATAAACCTGTACAGTCGTGACCAGAACCAAACCCAATAAACCTCCCATTATATACAAAATCACTTTTGCGTATAACCGCCATATTTTATTAACATAATTCCTGACTAAAAAGTAAAAATATAAACTCATGAAAAACGCTCGCGAATAATCTGTAATATAATCTGACTTGTAAATTATTTCCCATGGGAGATTAGGAAAGAATTGAGTTATAATCAACTCCTGATCAAAAAATGTATAAAATGCTGCTGCCAATGCAGATAATGCAAAAAACAACGTTTCTACATAATGCTTTCGATAGAAAAACAGCCAAAAGTGGAAAATCGCGAAAATTAACAAACCTCCAAAAATCAAGAAATTATACACAATCTTAAGTACAGAATGCCTAAAAATCTTTTCTCCATATCCAAAAAATGGCGCTGCAGGTAATCCTGCCTTTTTATGCGAATAGTTAGCTATCTGAACAACTAAATCTATTGTATCACTATGGGTAAAAACTCCCACCATCTCCGAACGCTTGAGTGGATGATATTGCTTTACATTGTCCGAAACCTTACCAACTTCAACACAAAACGAATCATTTACCCAGACCTTATAAGCAGAAAAGACATCCACAAACTTAATTGCGTAAAGCTTATCTTTCTGAGGCACAATGATTTTAACATGATACGTAGCATACCCATAATGTGGTAATTTCTGACCATTAATCTTATACTTATTCCATGATTTTGGAACATCCACTAAAACTGCATCTTTTTTGTGTTGCTTAATCTGTTCTGGCGTTAAAAGCTCCATCCAATAAAACTCCCACTTACCAGAAAGTCTTTCTACCCTCAAATTATCCTGGCAACTAAAATTTATTACTGCTTCCTTTTGCGAAAATCCCAATACACTTATCAGCAAAAAAATTATTATATGTACGAACTTCTTTTGCATACTATCTACTTTTAAAAAATCACACCAAGTATCAGAATGTCATCCACTTGATAATGGTCGCCACGCCATTCCAGATGTATTTTCAACAATAAATCTTTCTGGATTGAACCGCTATACTCTGAAATTTCAAGCAAAACACGACGTAAATTTTTCTTGTAAAACTTCTCGCCCTTAGGATTAAACTGGTCGCTATAGCCATCGGTAAACATGTACAGCACATCCCCGTTTTGTATTTCTATCTCCTTGGTAGTAAAAGCTTTACGTAAATTGGCACGATAATAAATTCCTATTGGCTGACGATCCCCTTTTAGTTCTATAAGTTCTTTACCTCGTACGATATAAGCTGGTAAATAAGCACCTGAAAATTCTAATTTATGGGTTTTCTCGTCATAAATTGCTAATGCTATGTCCATTCCATCTTTAACGTTGTCGGTAACAGAACTTTCTTGCTCTTGCCCAAGTGATTTTATAATTTTTTCGCGCAATTCGTCAAGAACCATCGAAGGTCGTAAATCTTTGAGTTCCGGGTCTAAAAGATAGTAACGATTAAAAATCTCATTTATCAACGTAGCACCTAAAATACTCATAAACGCCCCTGGTACTCCGTGTCCCGTACAATCAGCGACAGTAAGTATTATTTTATGACCAAAACGACGAATCCAATAAAAATCGCCACTTACAATATTCTTTGGCAAATACAGGATAAACAAGTCTTTAAATGGCAAATTCGGTTCTATTCGTAAGATTAAATCTTGAATTTGTTGCGCAAACTTTATTTTTTCAATAAGTGATTGATAACGTTTTTCTGCTAATTCTTTTTGTTTAAAAATCTCATTGTGTAATTTTTCCAGTTCAAAATTCTTTTGCTCAATTTCTGTTTTACTCTGTTCAAGCTCGCTGTGGATGCGATTAATTTGCTCATTATAAGCCTTTAATTCCTCCATTTTATCTTTCAACTCAGCTTCTTTAGCATAAAGCTCCTTTTCCTGCTTCTTTAAAATCTCTGTACGTTCACGTACCAGTTGCTCTAATTTGTTGTTAAGTTCCTGTAATCTTTTATAAGAATCTGCATTTGTCTTCAAAGCAGCAAGCTGGGCTATAATCGATAAAACCAAACGCTTCTGAAAATTACTAAACGATTTGTAACGATTTTCTAAGTACAACAAGCTCAAAACCTTTGATTTTTGAATAATTGGTGTAACAGCCAAAGCCGTTAGCCGCTTATCTGTCAGATAATTCGCTAATTTCGTACGTACTAAATTCTTTTTATTTTTTGCACGTCTATTTAAATCTTTTTTTGTCAAAGAATAAACAAACAACCGTCTGAATTTCAACGAAATAGAAACTGCCAATCTATTTAGAAAATTATCCGGCAGCTGGTTTAAATTCTTGTTTATTTCCTTTGTATCGTTTAAAAATGACTCGTAACTGACGATTAAATCTTTTTCAGCTTTATCTATCCATACGCCTCGACTTGTACCGAGTACCGAAACGACGATATTCAAGGCTCCTGCAAGATCGTAAAACGGTATTTTTATCAATTCTTCACGTAATGAACTTAATTTTTTAAGCATCAACGAATAAGCCAATACCTGATTTTGATAACGGGCATTTCGCATCGCTATCATCATACTCAGCATAAAGATAAATATCACGAATCCAAGTCCTATCATGTAAAACGTGTGAATATAACCAAAGTCATACAATGCATCATTAACCCCTGTCAATAACAAAATACTTAAGCCCAACAGAGTATAAGCCGCACCAATCTGATATTTTATAAGTTTTATTAACTGATAAATCGCGTAAGCTCCTAAAGCAAAAGTACTTACAATGTAGAAAAGCAAGGCGAAGTAAAAATAGTGAATAGGCAGAAAGATCACATAAAGAAACATTATGAAAAATATGCCTGTAACAATTAAAACAACTTTAACATTAAATTCTTTTGGAACCAAAAAGTACAAATAATGCAAAAACAGCAATGTTCTGTACAGGAAAAAGAAATACAATAAGTGAATGGCAAATTTAAAATTTAAATGCGGAAAAATTCTGAAAATTATATACTCACCATCAAGCCCCGTCAAAATTGTCTGTCCTATCAATACCAACGCTAAATACAATGAACTAACATTCTGCGGTTCATAATAAAACAAAAATAAAAAGTACAACGCCATCATCAACATTGCTCCCAGAAGACTTCCTTCATAAGATATTCCCAAAAGCGAGTATCTATACATACTACGAGGCCGCCCAACTATTGCCGTACGTAAAACACCACCTTTAAAATGAATGAAATTACTTACCTGCAATACAACATCAATTGTATCTGAATTTGAATAAAACACATAAGTCTTCGGCAACCAGGTACCTTTTTGTGTCTTGCGATTGGTAGAAACTACTCCGTTCTCATCAACAAACTTACCATTAATATAAAGCTTATACGAAGTAAAAATCCCATGCAACGAAATACTAAAATATTTTTCTTCAGGCGGTACTATGATCTTAAAATGATATGTTCCATAACCCAAACTCGGCAATTTTTTGCCATTAATCACATAATTCGACCATTTATCCGGAACCTTTACTAAAACAGCTTGTGAACGATATTTTTCAATATCCCTGGGAGATAACAACTTATGCCAATAAAACTCCCATTTTCCATCTAAAGCATAAACTTTCCGCAAAAAATCATGATTACGTAAATCGTAAATTGCATTTGACGTATGCGCAAATTTTCTTGTTACAAAAATTGGAGACGAAAATAACTTTGTCGGAATAATCCCCAAAAAAAGCGCTAATATCAATGACTTAAAAAATATGTCTAATTTATACAATTTCCGCATAAGTCTGGTCTTCTTAAATACTCAAAATAAACAATTTTATGTTAAAATCACAAAAGTTATACAAAAATTATTTGTGAAATAAGCTATTTTTGACACGAAAAATTAAAAAATTCTAAATCATGTTTATCGAACATACTTCAAACGAATGTCCTAAAGCTGGCTGGATTGAAGTTATCACCGGCTCAATGTTCTCTGGTAAAACCGAAGAACTTATCCGTAGGCTGAAACGCGCTCAAATAGCCCAACAAAAGGTTGCTATTTTTAAACCAGAACTTGATAAACGCTATTCGGAAAAAGAGATTGTTTCGCACGATGCCAGCTCCATTGCTTCTATTCCCATCAAAAAGCCAGAGCAAATTTTCGATTACGCTCAGGAGGCAGAAGTAATAGGTATAGACGAAGCTCAATTTTTTGACGATTCGATAGTAGAGGTTTGCAACCAATTAGCTAATCAAGGCAAAAGAGTGATTGTCGCTGGTCTGGATATGGACTATCTGGGAAATCCATTTGGTCCAATGCCGGCTTTAATGGCAATTGCAGAATACGTCACCAAAGTGCATGCAATCTGCATCAAATGCGGAAATTTAGCGCATTATTCACATCGTATCACACAAAGCGACAGTCTGATTGACATTGGCGAAAAAGATAAATACGAACCTTTGTGCCGTGCATGTTATTTAGAAGCGATAAGCCAGGAAAACAAAGAACAATAATATTACGCACTTTTTTAATTGGCTATTTAACCTTTGACTTACAAAAAACGAGAAAAGGCTGCTCCTTTGGAGCAGCCTTTTCTCGTTTCGCTAAAAAACTTTTTATTGTGTATCAATAGCTTTTTCGCAACCTTTACAAGCCAGACGAAAACCAATTGCACCCTGAGCTTTAAACGGCACAAAATGAAAACGTTTGGTTATTCGCATGTACTCACGTGGACTCTTGAACGACCCGCCGCGGTAAACGCGTTCCAGGCCCTTGTCCGGTCCCTTTGGGTCCTGTTCTGGGCTTGACGCATAATATTTTGGCGAATAATAATCATTGCACCACTCAAAAGCATTTCCCTGCATATCGTAAATTCCAAGTTCATTAGGCTTTAACTGACCAACAGGATGCGTATGGCCTCCGGAATTTTCGTCAAACCAGGCAACTTCTTCCAAAATAGTACTACCGGCGTAAGGATAACCTTTGCTTTCAATACCGCCGCGTGCAGCAAATTCCCATTCTGCCTCAGTTGGTAAACGAAAACCATTAGCATCCCAATGTATTGCTTTTATAACCAGGCCCATAGAGTCTTCACGATATTCGTAAACTTTATCAAGTCCAAATCTGGTACTCAGCCAGTTGCAATACTTAATTGCACCAGTCCAGCTTACGTTGATAACAGGATGTTTGCCGCGTCCAAAACCACCATCGTCAGGTTTTGGATATCCTGTTGATTCGCAGAAAAGATCGAACTCGTCGAAAGTTACTTCATATTTGCCAATATAAAAATCTGATAAAGTCACTTTATGTTCTGGACGTTCGTCAACACTACCGGCATAATCATTTCCCATGTAAAAAGTTCCACCTTTAACCAAAACCATTTTGGGCTTAGGTAATTGCGAATATCCCACTGTCACTAAAAAAACAGTTAAAAAAAAGAGTATAAATTTTTTCATAGCTAAATTTGTTTTTATTTTTTTACAGTGAAATTCAAAAATCGCACCACAAAGTTAATAATAATAAAGTAATTTCCT
>WFZV01000063.1 GCA_015489395.1 Bacteroidales bacterium | reverse complement strand
TATTTTGATTTTGACTGTATCGTTTAGTTTTCTGCTTTCGGCAAAAAATGTTGGGATTTTGATTTTTGTTGTTTAAGTTGATTGTGAATTTTTAAAGTTTAGATAATGAAAAAAGTAGTATTAATCGTAGCTTTTTGTCTGGGTGTTTTGTCAGTTTTTGCCCAGCATTTGAATGTAATTGATTATTTTCGCCTTTTGCCAGATTCTTTGAGAGATTTTTATACTATTGGGTATAAAGACGGTAAGTGGCATGTGCCGTGTCATGGTATTCCAAATTGTTTTTTAAAACCTAAAGTAGATTTAAAAAACGGATTTATCGAGATTGTCAACGATGTGGAAGCTCAGGGAGAGATAACTGAGCAGTTTGTTTTGTTTAGTGATTTACAGGGCAATAGGTTTATGGGAATTTCGCGAAAGTCGGTATCAGCAGGTTCTATTGCCACGAAGTTTAGCTTCTGGTTGTATAAGGACAAAACATGGATTGATGTGACGGACAACGTATTGCCGCGTTTTTCGATAAATTATTTTTTAAGGCCAGGGCATAAGTTTCCGCAGTTTTTATCAGATGTTTTTGCTATCTGGTATGATTTGCCGCAATTTGGCACTGTTGTCGAAGTTAAGCTTGATTCTGTGGATGTGGAAGATTTTATCGATGGTATTTCCCGTAGTCAGCAGGATTTTGAAGGTAAGTTAAAGCAATACAGAGTATTTCGTCAGAATCTGCGGTACGTACAATTCGGACTTAAATGGGATAAGAAGTATTCTCGCTTTGTTGTAGAGTAGTCGGCCTGGTTTTAAGAAATTAGCTGTTGTTTTTGGAAATTTTGGGATTTTTATTTGTTTTAATGTTTGAGATTTGACCAGGTTAGGGTTATGTCCGGAAGAGTAGTTTGGATAGGATTGCTTTGTGTGCTTTTTATGTTTAAAGTCAATGGGCAGAATTTGACAGATTCGTTAGACCATGCTCTTCGCAGAATGTGGGAACATGGACAGGTTGTTGGTTTTAGTGTATCGATTTTTTCAGAGGATTCAGTGTATTTTATGAAAGCTTACGGATATTCAGACAGGCATGAAAAGATACCTTATCGTCCGGAGACTGTGCAGAAAATAGCTTCGGTTTCCAAGCTTTTTTTGGGTGTAGCATTGATGAAAGCGCGGGCAATGGGGCTGATAGATTTTAGCGATGATGTTAATAAATATTTGCCTTTTCCACTGGTAAATCCGCGGATAAAGCATAGTAAAATAACAGTTTTGCATCTTGCCACACATACATCTGGCATGCGAAAGTCAGTTTTTGACTATAAAGCTTTGTATTTTCCGACAAAGTTAAAGTTTAAGTTTCGCTTGAAGTCCGGCTTACATAATTTTGTTTACCTGTTTTTAGTGCCTGTATTGAATTTGAATAAATACGTGAGTTTGAGGCAGTTTTTGTATGATATTTATTCGCCAAATGGCAAGTGGTATTATCCGAAGTTAAATTTTACCAGATACGAGCCTGGCCAGCATTGGATTTACAACAATGACGATGCGTCGTTTTTAGCTCTTGCTATTAGCAAGGTCAGTAATATGTCTTATGTCGAGTTTGTTCGAAAGTATATTTTTGAGCCGTTAAATTTAAAAAATACTCGTTTTGATTTTGAGCCTTTAGACACTAACCAAACGCAAAAGTCCTGTCTGTATCATTTCGGGATTGAGGTGCCAAACGATTATTTATTGGTTTTGTATCCAGCTGGCGGAATTGAGACGAATATTATTGATTTGACAAAGTTTATGCAGGCGATGATAGGCGGTTATCGTCATGGAAATGAGATTTTGACAAAACAAGATTATCAGTTTATGCTCAAGCCGCAGATTAAGAAGCATTTTCATCAGGGGATTTTATGGCGTTTTCGTGATAAAACATGGGTAGGGCATCGGGGGGATATTGCAGGAGCAACAACTTTTGCATATTTTGACAAAAGAACAGGCATGGGGTATATTTTGTTATCAAATTCTGCAGGAACAAAAGCAATTGAGAGCGAACATCAGCAGATTATATCTTTGTTAAGGACTTATTGTGTAAAGTTTTATGGTGCCAGTAAGTTAGATTCGATGAAATTGTCGGCAAAAAATTTTTTGCCAAATCAAGTAATGGAGGCCAGCCATGCAAAGCGCCGTTTTTTTATTGCAAGATTCCTGGCAAAATTGCGAAAAATATTTAAATGGCTGTTGTAGTTTTGCATTAACGAACTTTTTTGGCTGCCATGAGTGGACGGTGTGTGGTTGATGCCAAATTGCAAGGCAAGTTGTCAAAAGCTTTAGTGTGTGACAACTGCGTAAATCTGGAGATTTTTTTCTTCCTTGTATATGTAAAAACTAATGGTAAGTTCAATCAAATTTCCGTCTTTTCTGCGGAAGTGGAAGATTTCAGCAACATTCTCGCCTCTAAGAATGCGTTCCCAGGTGGCCTTAAGCTCTAATTCACCAGGTTTTGCCACGATAAGGGAGAGTTTGTTATAAACAACTTCTTCTTTTAGATATCCAAGGATATTTGTTAGCCATGGATTAATGTCATTGATAGTCATTTGTTCGTTCAAAACTAAAATACCGACAGATTGATTAAGAATCTCATTGATGAATTGTAATTTTTTGCGTTCTTGTTCGAATGCTTCTTTCTCTTTTTTGAGTTTACGTTCTTCTTTTCTAAGTCGCCTGGTTTCCTGTGAGATTTCTTTGATCTGGCTGCGCAACTGTTTTTCCAGAAGTTTAACTTCAGTAACGTCAAGAGCAATATAAATTATTTTGCTAATTTTCTTTTCATTATCGTAAACAGCAGCAAGGTACTGGTCTAACCAGTATGTTTTATTATCGATTTCAAAAGAGTTTGTGATTTTGATAATGCTACCGTTAAGTAATTTAGACCATTTGGTTTTAAATTCTGGGTCGTTAAAGTCAAATCCGAAAATGTCCCTAACATGGGCATCAACGAAGAATTCATAATTACGCTGGAAAAGAGACGAGAGTCTTTGGTTAACTAAAATGATTCGACCTTCTGGATTAATCTCAGCACGGTATGCAAAGCGATCGACTAAATGAGTAAATGTTTTGAATTCAGATTTAACATTCTGGTAATCAACAGATAATTTCTGTAATTCTTTAATTTTTTGTTCTAAAGATTTTTCTTTCTCCTGCAGTTCTTCGGTTTGTTTTTCGTATCTTGTTAGGAGTTTGTTAGTCTCCTGAGAAATTTTCCAGGAGGTAATACTTGAACTGATGTGGGCAGAAATTTCTTCAAGGAAATTTAGTTTAAACTCCTCAATTTCAGGAGTAAGAAAGTCGATTTCAACTGCACCAATAAGTTCGGTTTGATAGATAAGCGGCAATAAAATAAGTGATTTGGGACTAACTTCGCCTAAAACAGTGTTTATAGGATAATATTCTTCTGGTATATTTTGGATATACAGAAGCTTATGGTCTTTGTATATTTTAGCAAAAATACCAGAGTAAACAGGAAATTTTTTATGGATAATTTTTTCTTCGTTAAAAGCATAGCATGTTAGCAATTCAAAAAATTTCTCGTTATTTTCTTCTGAGATAATGTAAAATCCGCCCTGGAAGCCCTGGATATAGTCGACCAGTGTTCGCAAAATGTCAAAAGCCCACTGCTTAATGTCTTTGTCACCGAAACTAAGAAGAGCAATGATTTTTTCTAAACCCTGGTTACGCCAGGAGCGAATTTTTTCCTGTCTTTCGATTTCTAATTGTGTCTGTTTTGCCTTAATTAAGTTTTGTTTAATTATGATTAAATCGTTAAAGAGCGCATCATTTGGACTTGCCGGTTTTACTTCAACATCATAATTGCCACTTTTAAAAGCTTCTGCGATTTTATAAATTGTCTTATTACGTTCAATTAGTTTATTAACTAATTTAGCAAGGTTAATGCTAAAAGTCTCTGTAAGTGGGATAGGTTCTGTTAATTCGCCCAAGCTCAACTGATAAATTCGTTGCTGAACAGTACTGATGCCTTTATTAACAACAAAAATGAATAAAATGAACATCAAAATTAGCAATAAAGTAGAAACAACAACAGCGGCTAATAATGCCTGTTTTAATGTAAAAAGTAGTTTTTGTATTTCTTTTGATGAATATGTAATGCCTACGTAATAGCCATAATCAGGGATGTAATCGTAGTACATGATTTGAGGTGACCGTAAATTTGCTTCTGATACATAATATTTAATTTTGACAATCTGATTAGGCCGACGATTTGAAAATATTTTGAAAAAAAGTTGTGTATTAGAAATGTTCTGGTTCTTGAGCTTGGGAGGGAGTATATAAATTCCTGATTCGTCTAAAATAAAAGCGAACCCTGTCTTAAAGTATATTTTCGAAATAAAAAAGGTCTGAAAATCAGATGTAAACCAGTTATTTAGAAGTAAAAGTATAGCTCCCTGAATTTTACCATTTATATAAATAGGAACAGCACCAATTTTATATTTTTTGCCCAAAAGCGAGATTTTTCCAATATAAAAATCTTTGTTGTTTATGTAATATGCTAAATCAGAGTTATTTGGAAAATAAAAATGAACTTTTTTTGACAAAAAAGGAGCAAAGTCTGTGTAAGTAACTACAAAAC
>WFZV01000062.1 GCA_015489395.1 Bacteroidales bacterium | reverse complement strand
AGTTCAACGGAAACAAAAAATGTTCTCTTTCTTAATTTTTTGCTTAAATGACTGGTTTTTTCTTCAATTTCATTTAAAATTTGCTCAATTGACTGTGAATTAAACTCATTGATTTTCATTAATAAAATCTCGTACCCGGAAAATTCATTTTGAATAGCTTCATAAAACATTTCTTGTAAATCTGTTAGATGTAAAATGTTGGTCATAAATACTACGTTAAAATTAAGAAAATTTGTGGTTAAAATATAGCTTTTTTCCCAAATTTCAACATGTTGTTATATTTTCATTTGACGAAAGCAAATATTTATAAGATAAAATCTTAAAAAATTGTGTATTTATAAAAATGACCTTCTAATGCACCTGTTTTGATGATGTACTTCCTACTTGGCTTTAAACCAATATAAGTCAGTAAACCTGGATTATTCGAAAATACCCAGGCAGTGCTTTTTTTGAACCTACGCTTTAAAACATAGCCTATTTTGCTGTATAATTCTTTTAAGTTGCCTGTGATACGAATACCATAGGGTGGGTTGATAATTATATGTTTTTTACTTTCTGGTAAATCCAATTTTTGCATGAGCATTACCCTAAATTTGACTATATCGTCAACTTTTGCGCTTTGTGCATTTTTCCTTGCGATTGCTATTGCTTCGCGGTCTTTGTCCGAACCAAAAATCAATGGTTTTATGTCTTTGTTGATTTGATTTACATAATGCTCTTTTATGCTGTCCCACAAAGCTTTATCATAATTTTTCCAGTGTTTAAATCCAAAGTATGTACGTTTAAATTGCGATGGTGTATTTGTTGCTAAAAGAGCTGCTTCTATTGGAATAGTGCCGCTTCCGCACATGAAATCGACAAAATCTGTTTGCTGGTCCCAGTTTGACAATTGGATTAATCCTGCAGCTAAAACCTCGTTCATTGGTGCGATAGTCTGTTCTACACGATAACCTCGTTTGAATAACGGTTCGCCTGAGGAATCAAGCGAAATGTTAAAAAAAGTGTCTCGTACATGTACGTTTATCTTGACTTGCGGCTCTTTGTTATCTACATCTGGACGGTAACCGTAAACTTCTCGAAATCTGTCAACTATTGCATCTTTGGTTTTTAATGCTACAAAACCTGAGTGACGAAATGTATTTGAATATGTAACTGCTTCTACAGCAAAGGTCTTTTCAACATCAAAGATTTTTGTCCAGTCAATTTCAAAAACTTTTTGATACAATGTCTCTGCATCCTCTGCGATAAAATCTGTCAAAGGCATTAAAACACGTATCGCTGTACGTAAAAGTAAATTAGACTTGTAAAGCAAAGTCTTGTCGCCGTAATAACTTACAGCCCGTTTGTGAATAGTGATATTTTTCCCGCCTAAATTCTCAATCTCTTTTTTGAGTACCTGTTCAAGTCCTGTAAATGTGGTTGCTACGATTTTCATGTTAAAAATTTAATTTTAGCGCAAAATTACTTTTACTTACGGTTTTTACAAAGAAAACAAATAAATTTTGAAACTTCGCAGAAGTTTTGGAATTTTGTATCAAATCTAATTGCCCGGGTCAATGAAACATTTGTTTTTGACGATTTTTTTGATAATACCACAGCTATTTTTTGCACAGTACCAATTTCAATACAAAGCTGATTTACCCAAAATCGATTCGACATATTTTTATAACATTTTTTTACCTCCTGTTGTTACCAGTAAGCTTAATTATAAATTTTCCGACATTAGAATTTACGACTCGCACGGACGCGAAATTCCTTATATCCGTAATACTGAAGAAAATCTGTACAAAACAGCACGACGCAAACGCCTTAAGATTTTACAAAACGAACATAAAATAACAAAAAAATATACTATCGTTCTTTTGCATAACCCGCATAAAGAGAAAATTAAGAACTTGATGTTTACCATTAAAAATACTGACGCTGAAATATGGCTAAATATCAGTGGCTCCGACGATTTGAAAAATTGGCAGATTTTGAAAAATAATGTACGTTATCAACATGAATTCAGCGATTCTGCTACAGCAATGCTTATAATTAACGACTTACCAGAAACCAATTTCGAATATTATCGGATAATTTTTTATGACTATAACAAAGAACCTATTTTAATTTACGATGCCAATACTTTGTTGGTATATGGCCAAAAAAAAGAATATGTTGAAGTCCCACGGCCACATTTTTCTCAGGATGATACAACAGAACCTCATAAAACAATATTACATATCTGGTTCGACCAGCCACAGTATATCGATAAAATATCTTTTAAAATCGCTTCTCCACAGTTTTATTTGCGAAAAGCCGAACTTACAACACATGATTCTGCTACTGGCCGCAAAATTCGTTTGAAATACTATTTTCAAAATCAAAAAGATTTTTACCTCTGCTCGGATAGTAGCAACGAACTTTTGCTTTCTCGTTATTTTGCTAAAGATTTATACCTAACCGTAGAAAATAACAATAATCCCCCGCTTAAATTCGTCGATGTTAGGGCTTACCAGCTAAAGGAAATAATTATTGCTCAGTTACATAAGGGGCGGCATTATGTACTAAAATTCGGAAATAAGAACGTTCCGCCTCCGATTTATGATTTAAAGTATTTTCAGAATAAAATACCCAAAAACCGCCCTGAAATTACGGTTCGAAATATTGTAAAACTCAGTACTTTCAAGCAACAGAAAAAAGTTATTTTCATAAAACCCCTGTACTTATGGATAGTTTTGAGCGTGGTTGTATTGATTATGGTTTTGATTTCCATTCAGTTGTTTAACAAATACAAACCAAACGATTTCGTATGATGAAATTAGATTTAAACAGTCGTATTACGGCTTTTGCGCGACTTTCAGATTTTCTGTTTGCCGTTGCAGAACAAAATCGACAATCGGTTGATAAACGCTTGATTGAAGCTTATGATAGTCTGACCCAACTTATTGAAAATCTGACTGATTACAATCCCTGGTTTATCAAAGAATTTGTTTTATATCAGTTAAAAGCGCTGGCTCAAGCTACTAAGCTTGAAAATTTAGAAAAATGGCTGAGTCCGTATCGAAAAAGGCTCGAGCAAAACAGGGCTACTCGTACCATTGCTGTGATTATGGCCGGAAATATTCCTTTTGTAGATTTCTCAGATTTTGTGGCGGTATTGATTAGTGGTTATAAATTTTTAGGAAAACTGTCGTCTAAAGATACACATTTACCTAAGGCTATAGCAAATGTTTTGACACAAATTGAGCCTGGGTTTAAAGATTATATTTTTTTGACAGATAACATAATATCAAAATTAGACTTTGACGCAGTCATAGCAACAGGTAGCGATAATAGTGCGCGTTATTTTGAGTATTATTTTGAAAAATATCTAAAAATTATTCGAAAAAACCGTACTTCTGTAGCTGTATTAACTGGTAATGAGAGTGATGGACAGCTGGAAGCTCTATCCGACGATGTTTTTT
>WFZV01000061.1 GCA_015489395.1 Bacteroidales bacterium | reverse complement strand
TCTTTCTAAACCAAAAATTGCTTGCAACAACCACAGCATCACAATTTGATACCAGTTACACCATACCTGACGACAGTACTGGTATATTTCGAGTCATCGCTAAAGCCTACAGCAATAACCAAAACATCGCTGACACTACGTATTTTTACGTCCTACCGCCTGTGGACACTGAGCCATTACCTCCTGATGTGCATAATGGCGTAAATATCATTGATTCTCAAACTATTACAATTGTCCTGGAAGATCCTCCTGCTAAGAAAAAATTTGCTATTCTCATTGGCGATTTCAATAACTGGCAACCTAATCCAGACTATTTGATGAAACGCACCCCAGACGGTCAGCATTTTTGGATAACCCTGCATGGATTAAACCCAAATTACGAATACGGCTATCAATTCCTTATCGACGGATACCTGCGGCTTGCCGACCCTTATGCACACAAAATTTTAGACCCTTGGAACGATAAATACATCCCACCACAAATTTACCCAAACCTAAAACCATATCCAACTGGAAAAACCTACGGCATAGTTAGCGTGTTCAAAATAAACCAACCAAAATACAACTGGCAGGTAACTGACTTCACTCCGCCAGACTACAAAAAATTAGTCATTTACGAACTACTGATTCGCGACTTTGTGCCAGACCACTGGATAGTACAGGTAGAGCAAAAACTTGATTACTTAAAATCTCTGGGCATAAACGCAATAGAACTCATGCCGTTCAACGAATTCGAAGGAAATATCAGCTGGGGCTATAATCCTGACTTTTACTTTGCTGTGGACAAATATTATGGCACTGCCCGACAATTTAAACACTTTATAGACGAAGCACACAAACGCGGAATTGCTGTAATTATGGACATTGTTTTCAACCATGCGTATTACTTATGTCCCCTGGTTCAAATGTACTGGGATTCGAAAAACAACCGGCCATCGGCAGATAACCCATGGTTTAACCCAACTCCACGCCATCCGTTGTCAACTGGTTACGATTTTAACCACGAAAGTCCTTATACAAAAGAATTTGTTAAAGACGCTTTGAAATACTGGCTTACCGAATTCAAAATCGATGGTTTCAGGTTCGACCTGTCGAAAGGATTTACACAAAGATATACAAACACCATCGATTCCTGGTCTGCCTACGATCCCGAAAGAATAAACATTCTCACTGATTACTACAATTTTATAAAAAGCGTCAACCCAAACGCTTATGTCATTCTGGAACATTTTGCCGTCGACCGCGAAGAACAAGAATTAGCACGGCGTGGCATGCTGCTCTGGTCGAACTCAACATACGCTTTTCAACAATCAATCATGGGCTGGCTAAGTGGCTCAGATTTTTCGAGAATCTTTTATCAACAACACGGCTTTTCTGAGCCAAGAGCTGTGGCTTACATGGAAAGCCACGACGAAGAACGGCTGATTTACAAAGCAAAAACCTGGGGCAATAGCAACGGAAATTACAATGTCCGCAAACTGCCAACTGCTTTAAACCGCGAAAAAATGCTCGCTTCGCTATTCTTCTGCGCCCCTGGACCTAAGATGCTATGGCAATTTCAGGAATTAGGTTATGACTATTCCATAAACCGCTGCCAGGACGGCTCTATCAGCGAATCTTGCCGTACAAGTCCTAAACCTGTGCGCTGGGACTATCTCAACGACTCCAACCGCCACGCCCTTTACGAATACTACTCAAAACTGATAAAATGGAAAACTTCAACCGATTTCGGCACAGAAGCACAATATCATTACGACTTAAGCTCAACACTTAAACAAATTAAAATTACTTCCAACGATAAAAACGTCTTCACCTTTGGCAATGTATCTGTTTCTGAAATACGATATAATCTGGCTTTGCCGCATGCTGGATTTTGGTTCGATTTGGCTACTGACTCAACTTACTACTTTAAAACAAAAAGTAAAGTTTGGGACTTACAACCTGGTGAATATCATTTCTTTACTGACTTTTATGTGGACATAAGACCTGACACCCTGCGAGCAAATTCTCAGCAACTCAAAATATTTCCAAATCCTGCGCACAATTACATCATCGTGGACAATCCTAACATGACACAAATCGATATTTTTAACTCACAAGGAAAAATCGTAAAAAAAATAACACCTCAGCAAAAGCCACAACCCGTTCTATTACAAGACCTTAAACCAGGCTTGTACATTATCAAAGTTGCTACAGGGCAAAAAATCCTTACGAAAAAATTTATCAAATACTGAATTTTCTATATTTTAGCCAATCATTTGATTTTCTATGGCGCAAAAAACAAAAGTCTTTACTCTAATCGGTGCTGAGTCAACCGGAAAAACAACTCTTGCTCGACAGTTGGCTCAGCACTTCGACAGTCCCTGGATATCGGAATTTGCCCGTTTTTATGTCGAAAAAATTAATGCAGATTACAATTACAACGACGTAGTGAACATTGCTAAAGCTCAAATATGGCTCTGGGAACAAGCTCTTAGTGCAAAACCGTCTATGCTTTTTCAAGATACTGATTTGATAATTACAAAAGTCTGGTTAGAAGAGGTTTTCGGGAAATATCCCGTATGGATTGACGACTATATCCTAAAAATGAAACCTGACCTTTACCTGTTTTGCGAAACAGATTTACCCTGGCAGCCAGACCCCGCTCGCGAAAATCCCGGAGAAAAACGAGAATTCTTATCTTCGACTTACAAGTCAGAAATACTTAAAATCAAAGCAAAAGTGCAATTTATAACAGGCACAGGCAACCAAAGGTTGTTTAATGC
>WFZV01000060.1 GCA_015489395.1 Bacteroidales bacterium | reverse complement strand
TCAATATAAATTATTGCCAGGCGCTCACGACCAGTTGGTTGATAATGTGCGAATGACAATAAATACAAGTTTTATTAAGGTCAAAAATTTGCGAGGCAAGTTGCGTTTACGTTTTTCAGCTGACCCTCAAGTACAGAAAAAAAGCCCAATTTTTTATGGCTATGATAAATTAGGTGTGAAAAACCTTGTACCTCAGGGAGATTTTAAAGGTCTGGTAACGGTAAAAGGCGAATTTATTGATCTGGACGGTGAACTGTCGTTTCATTACAAAGGGCAGAATGTTATTCAAGTCAAATCGCGTGATTTTCAAGTACATGAGCGTTTTATGCGTTCTACAAATGTGCAGATGACGGTTAATGTCAAAGGCGGTTTAATTTTTCATCCTCATGCCAATATGATGCTTTTGCTTGATACTGCAATGATTTACAAACTTTATCCGTTTTTGAGTGCAGAAATTTTCCAGTTGTCTCCGCCACGGGTTTTGTCTTTTTATCGCGAGGTTGATGGTCCGGCGAGCCAACCATTTTTCGATTTGTATCACAATGCAGCGATTTATACGTCGGAATTGGTCTGGACTTTTGGTAAAAAAATTTATTTCGTACAAAGCATGCACACAGAATTTAACGAACCTTATATCGCATCGTTGAATTACTACGGACAGGAGCAATTGAAGGATTTAATCGACCCATTGGGGGTAAATTACCCTGGATTGCTTTATCAGTATTTACGCAAGAACAATTATCCCGACACAGTGTATGTCAGTCAACTTTTTAATTATGCAGTAAAACGTGGAGTGCGTACTACTCAGAAATATCTTTATTCGCAACTTGAAAAAATGGCATGGAAAGGCTGGATGGAGATAAAATTTAACCAGAATTATTCTAATTCATACGTTTATGACATTCGTCCAATTTTTAAACATATCATTCGGGCAAGTTTGCGAGCTAATTTGATTACACGCAAAAGAATGGATTTGTTGAACAAATACAGCGAAGATTACGATATAATAAAAATTCGTGCAGTCCCAGTTTACGATTCGCTGAAATTTTTACGAAAATTGAATTATTATACATTGCATGGCTCGGGAATTGTCGCACAATTGGATTTACACACGGCAGATTTAACAGTTTTGCGTCCAAAGCCGTTTTATTTAAGCAAAGCGCAACGTGTTGTAGTAAATGCCGATTCTTTAATCGTCAAAAAAGACATGAATTTCGTGTTTTCTGGTAAGTTGCAAGCAGGGTTGACAATATCCGAAGGAAAAGACTTTGAATTTAACTATCAAAAATTTAAACTAAACTTAAATAAAGTAAAAGCATTAAAACTTTTCTATCTCAAGCCAATAGATTCAATTCCAATAGCTTACAAAGTTACAGACACAGGCGATACCAATTTTATTTACCAATATCGCTACAAACTTGACTCTGTGACTTCGCAAATAAATAATTTTAAAGCAACCGTACAGATTGATTCACCTGCGAATAAAAGTGGTTTGCTTGCCAGGGTGAATGATAAATACCCGATTTACAAGACTTTAACCAATTCAAAAATTTATTATCCAAATGCTCCAGTTGATACAGCTCACTTTTTCTTTTTGAACTATCCTTTTACATTAACCAGCGCTGACAATCTTACGGCAAACAATTTGAAAATGCTGGGAAAATTCAGGTCTTCGATTCTGGCGGACATAGACAGCTTAACATTAACTTTACAGGACGACAAATCTCTTGGGTTTGTTAAGTTTGACACGACTCAAGGCTTTACAATACTCGGAGCTGCAAAACTTCTGGGTTACTTGAAACTTGACAACAGAGGACTTCACTCTACGGGAGATTTAAGATTTTTGAGTTCTTTGTTTAAAGGCGATTTCGAGCTACGACCTGATACATTGCTTGGCGTTATAGATTCGATGGTCATGACGCCTGTGGACGATAAGCGAATGAAATTGGAGCATTTTCCTGCTCGTTATCCTATGATAACTTTCGACGGAAAAGCTGATTTGTTACTATTTCCAGAAACAGATACGACTCAGAAGTTGATATTAAATCAAAAGTCGAAGCAGGGCTTCAGCATTTATCCCGATTTTTTAAAAGCCCAACAGCGTGGACAGTTAGATAGTGGGCAGTTGGAGATAACTTATCGTGGAGTTTTTGCAAAAGGAAGGATGGATTTTATTGATGCGCAATTGTTTTCGGATCGATTTTATCTGGATTATGATAATTTTTATTCGGATACTTGCCGGTTCGTGTATAAGGATTCGACATTTAAAGAAAGTTTGTTTAACACCAATAATGTTAGCTGCCAAATGGATGTGGTTTCGAAGGTCGGGACGTTTGTATCAAATGATGTAAATAATTTTATCACGTTTCCCAAAAACCGCTATATTGTTTACTCTGACCACTTTATGTGGGAGATAAGTAAAGGTCTGATTGATATTGGTGGAGATTTGCCTGACCCAAGGTATATTGTGGTCAGTGATACTGCTCAACGTGATTCGCTGTTGCAAACAGGTAAGTATAATCCAAAGTTTTTGCGGTTAAGCGGAACAAGATTAATTTCGATGAAACGTCGTAATAAGTTGAATTTTGTTGCTGCTCGTACAGTTTTTATTCCGCATGTAAATGCTCTTGTGGCATACGATGTTCCGGAGTTGAAAGTGGCTGACGCTCATATTATGCCTTCAGCGCCAGTTGTTATACGTATTGGTGGGGTGATAGATACTTTAAAACATGCTCGTATAATTCTGGAGCCATTTAAGCACAAAATAAAGCAGGCAACCGCTTATGTCAAAGATAGTAAGTTTTACACAGCTTCGGGTTTGTATGTGTTCAGGGATACGCAAAATATTTATTTTCAGAAGATTGAGCCAGTTGATACTGTTAGCGTTGGTACTGCTCATTTAGATATAGGCCAGCGTTTGTATTTAGATAAGCATTTTTATTACACTGGAGCTGCTTCGTATGATTTTATCAAGCTTGAAGCTGATCGACCATTTTTGGAGTTTAAGGGAAATGTTGGAATTTTTAGTTTGTGTGATACTATTCGACCTCGTTCTGTTAAAGTTGACCAGTTGATTAACCCTGATACTGTGATGATTAAAGTTGATTACCCAATAAAAGGTGTATATCGTACGCTTACTGCTTCGCCAGTAGTTCATCGTCGTTCTATTTATGATTATAAGTTGATTAATACTTTTTTGACACCGCCGCCTAATTTTCAAAAAGATAAGATTTTGTCAAAAGTATCTGGTTATCTGACTTATCAACCGGTTAAAGCATATTACATGATAGCTCAGAAAGATAAGATTTTCAATCCTGATACGTCATTGCCAATGGTTGCGTTTGACTATAAACGTTGTTTTCTGTTTTCAGAAAATAAATTTGATCTGGGGATCGATTATGGACCTGATTTGAAGTATACATTAGTTGGAAAATATGCAGCAGATTTAAATTCAGGTTCTTATCAATTGCACAATATTATTCTAAAATTAGATTTTCCTTACATTAATGGGGTGTTCACTGAGCTTATTCGTGATTTGAATAATTCTGAGAATTTAGAGTATGTTGATTTTGAATCAGATGAAAATTTACGTTCGTCTATTTTGTTATGGGCTAAAACTGCAGCAGAAAAGCAGAAGTTTTTAGAATCAGGCGCATTGCCAGGCTCTTTGGCTGGGACGATTGTCCTTGGTAATTTGAATTTGCAATGGGACCCAAACCGTTCGTCGTTTAGAACGATTAAAGGCCAGAACAAAATTTCAGTTTTATATTTGAACGGGAAAGAAGTTGATGTAGATTTAACTGGTTATGTAGAATTGCGTTACGCTCGAAATCATTTGAGCAGAATTTACATTTATCTCGACCTGGGAGGAGGAAATTTTTACTTTTTCCGTTATCTTTACGATGGCTCAAAAGGCTATATGAATGTTTTGAGTTCAGACGGAAAGGCCGAAAAGATTATAAGTCAGTTAGACCGAAAGCATCGTCAGCTCACCAGACATTTCGAGGTTGGAACGGCTGAACGTGATGAATTAAACAGATTTTTACGTCTTTACAAACAAAATTTTTAGTGTTTATGGATTTGTTTTATGTTGAAAAAATATCCAACCATGTCACGCTGTCGGCAGACCAGTCACGGCATTGCGTAAAGGTTTTACGTCATCGTAAGGGCGATGTAATTTATATTTTCGATGGGCAGGGGCATCTGGCAAAATCCAGAATTATCGCAGATGATCCCAGGGGTGTCGTTGTTGAAGTTTTGTCGGTTCAGGACGATTATGGTCATGTTAAATACGATTTAACTGTGGGTATGCCGTTATTGAAAAAAGCTGAACGGTTTGAATGGTTTGTCGAAAAAGCTACGGAAATTGGCATTACGGCTATTGTACCGTTGATTACCAGATACACAGAAAAGTCGAAATTGCGATTAGAGCGCTTAATGCGAGTAACCATCGCAGCTGCCAAGCAGTCGTTACATACGGTTTTGCCTGAAATTAAGCCGATAATGAACTTACAGCAGTTTGTAAAGTTGCCAGCTGAGCAGAAATTTATAGCTTTGTGTCATGCACAGCAGAAACTATACGATTTAGCCCAGGCAGGCAAATCCACGATAATTTTAATAGGTCCAGAAGGCGGATTTAGTAGCGAAGAAATTGATTTAGCCGAAGCAAATGGTTTTGTACCTGTTAGATTGGCCGATTCGCGATTACGTGCAGAAACCGCTGCGGTTGTAGCTACAACATTAATTTCGCATAAAAATTTATGATTTTAGTTTTTTTTAATTCGAATTTTTTTAATTTTAGCATTGTAAAAACACAAGCCTGATAAATGAGCGAACAACCTGTTTACATAAGATTGGCTACCGCAAAAACGCCTGAAATTCGCGTAACTCTTGACACAAAACGCAACCAGCTCAACTTTTTGGTTCGAGGTAGGTGCATACCAGAAAATCCTGTTGAGTTTTTCGATCCGCTTTTTTCGAAAATTGAACAGAAAATTGCCACAGTCAGTTTTGACAAAATTAAGCACGATTATGACCTTGAGTATGTTAATTCTGTTTCGTTGAAATTTATCATTAAGCTTATAAAATTGCTTAAAAGCTATGAAAATAAAGGCGTTAGCTTAACTGTGAATTGGTTTTACGAAGACGATGATAGCTATGAAATTGGTCGAGATTTGAGTTTGATTACTGGCATTGATTTTAATTTTGAGGTAAAAAAATGATTATTCGCAGGTATCTGGTAATTGTGACTTTTTAGGATTTCCGGGTGGCTGAATGTATAAAGATGCTTTAGGCGATAAGGATTGCGGGCAAGCACGTCCAGCGTGCTTGCCCGCAATCGCTATTTTACGGTTTGAGTGAATTTAGCTTTGTGCGTGTTGCTTGATCCATTTAACCAGTCCACCGGCTTTTAGCAGTTCTTGCAATTTAGCAGGTAGCGGTTGAAAATCAAATGTTTTGTCGCCGATGTAAATTTTACCGTTTTCAAAGTCAACGTCCACTTTGTCGCCAGGCTGATATGCTTCGACAGCCTGTGGATGTACGATTATCGGTAGTCCCTGGTTGGTCGAAGAACGGAAAAAGATACGGTTAACTGATTTTACGATAACAGCTTTGATGCCAATGTACGATAGTCCGACGGCGGGATGTTCGCGTGAGCTACCAGTACCAAAGTTACGGCCGGCGATTATGATATCGCCTTTTTGTGCTAATTTGCTGAAATTCGGGTCAAAGCCAGCGAAAAGATGCGGTACAATAGCTTCAGGATCAGAGCTAAGGATCTGGTACGTAAGATTTCCGGCAAACATCTGGTCAGTGTTGAGATTATCGACATCTTTGTAGTTCCACACGCCGTTAATTCTGCGGATTTCGCCTTCGGGGATGGTGATTGTTTCGCTTTGTTTTTGTTTGTATGGGAATTTTTCGTCTTTAGGTTTAAAGTCAGGGTCTAAAACTTCCCGAGGGTCAGCGATATGTCCTTTTAAGCCGGAATATGCTGCAGTAGCAGGCGAAGCAAGATAAATCGAAGCATTTTTGTTACCCATTCGGCCTAAGAAATTGCGGTTTGCAGTTGAAATAACTGTCCAGCCGTCAGCAGGAATACCCTGTCCAGTTCCCAGGCACGGCCCACAAGAAGCAGCCAGGATATTTGCACCAGCGTTGAGTAAATCAGTAATGTAGCCATTGACGATAGCTTTTAAGTAAATTTCGCGCGAAGCAGGAGTTACGACCATTTGCACGCCATCGGCCAGGTGTTTGTTTTTCAGGATTTGTGCAGCTATTTGCAAATCGTTTAAACGGCCGTTGGTGCAGGTACCCACGAAGACTTCGTTAATTTTTGTGCCTAAGACTTCCCGTACAGCTTTGATGTTATCGACATGGTGTGGAGCAGCGACGACAGGATAAAGCTCATTAAGGTTAATTTCAATGGTTTGTGCGTAATTAGCGTCCGGGTCTGCCCAGATGCCGTTTAATTCGTCAATGCTGACGCCGTAGTAATCAGCCAGTACCTGGTCAGGTGGAAAAACAGCGTTTTTTGCGCCTAATTCCGAAGCCATGTTTGCGATTGTCATGCGGTCGCTAACTGAAAGGGTTTTTACGCCATCGCCATGAAATTCGATAGACATGTAATTAGCGCCAGATGAGCCAATCATGCCAGCAATCCAGAGGATTAAGTCTTTAGCAAAGACGCCTTTAGGCAGTTGACCGTGTAAGACGATTTTAATGGTTTCCGGTACTCTAAACCATGTTTCGCCACGTAACCATATACCAGCAGCTTCGGTGCGGTCGATTCCTACTGATAGAGTGTTGAAAGCACCAGCAGTGCAGGTGTGGCTGTCGCTGCCGACGATTATCATGCCAGGACGTGCATGACGCGCCATGAGTTGGTGGCAAATGCCTTCGCCTTCGTCGTGAAAACGTTTTATTCCTTGCTCTTTGACGAATTGACGGACATTTTCGTGGTCAGTAGCGACTTTTGAGTTGGTTGGCGGCGAATTGTGGTCTAAGACAATAACCAGGCGGTCAGGGTCAAAAACCCGCTTACCGCCCATTTTTTCAAAAGTTTTTCGAATAGAAGCTGTATTGTCATGCGTGAGAATGAGGTCAGGAGATTTAAAAACAATGCTACCGGCAGGTGCGCCTAAGATTTTTTCGACAAAAGTTTGTCCCATTTTGCAGAAGATTTTTAAGTTTTTTCAAAGATAAAAAATCATTTTAAAAACGTAGAAGCAAAACTCGCAGCAGATTCGGAAATGCGTCATAAATACAGAAGGATAACGAAAAATCAAGGGACAAACGCAGCGGGAAACAAGATTTAAACATAATAAAAATAAAAGTCAAAAAAATAATTCTAACTCTCTGAGTCCAAAGGTAAATACTTAAAAATTATTTTCCGCGGTGAACGGAATAAATTGCGCTTTATCCCCGGGTGAATCTTGTAAAATTGCTCAAGCATGTTGCGAACCATGGCACGGCGGTTAACCTTTTCATGCGGACAACGACGTAATTCAGCCTTGAGATTGAGCAAATTCGAATAATATGCAATGTCCTGTGCTTCAAGGTCTAACATTGGACGGATAAGCTCAAATTTGCCGTTGAACATTGAGACCTTATAAGGCAAAGAGCTGATTTCACCGTTAAAAAGCATGTTCATAATCAGGGTTTCATTAGCATCGTCCAGGTGATGGCCAAAAGCCAGTTTGTTGCAATTGAGCTTTTCGGTGAGTCGAAAAAGCGTGGTCCGCCGCGCCCACGAACAGCGAAAACATGTCGAAAGGTTGGGGTCTGATTTTAAGTCGATTTCAATGTTATGCACAGAAAAATCTATGTTGTTTTGCGCTGTGTAGTTTTGTAAAAATTCGATGTCAGCTTCGTAGGGAATGTTTGTAACGTTGATGTGTACAGCCTTAATCGAGTATTTAAAAGGCAGAGCCTTGCGCCGCGATGCCAGAATGTCCAACAACACGAGCGAGTCCTTGCCGCCAGAAAGTCCAACTAAAATGCAGTCGTTGTCTTGAATAAGCTTGTGTTTGTAAATTGTGCGGGTAGCCTTTTTGCGTAATTTATTGATAAAAGTTTTCTGACCTCTGGTTAAATCTTGATTCATGTCAATGAGAAATTACTATGCTGCGCGACAAAGATATTTATCACAATTCAGTTAACCAAATTAAATTTAAGCTCGTTTGAGCCTTAAGTAAGTAATGTAATAAACAAAGCTTGAGATGAGCAAAGCCAGTCCAATGCCGATATAAATCGGAGCTAAGTATTTTTTTGCGATAATATTGGTAGTTCGCATGGTAATGCCAAAAGCCATCATAAACAGGATAAAAGCATAAGCTGTAGGAGTCTGAAAATTAAGGATATGCGTTTTGTGAGGAAGGTTGAGGATTCGATTTATATTTTTTTGTGAGATATGCCAGAAAAGTTTGCCTTTAATCAAACCAATTGGAATACCAATAATAACAGCCCAGAGAATTTGTTTGTCAGTGAGGATGTTAAGCCAGCGGAGGAAAATAATAATCAACATAAGTCCAGATAAAGTCCAGACAATGCCCGAGGTAAGTATAAGATTGTGTTTGTGGAGTTTCATTTTAGGTGCGGTTTGCTTTTTTTTGACCCAAATTTAAATAAACAGAACAAAAGATGAGAAATTTTAAAGTATGAAAAACAGTTAATTATGAAGAATGACTTTTAAGTATTTCAAAAAAAGCTTAATTTTACTGCAAATAAAAATTCGTGTCAGATGTTGTATAGTATTCCAACGCCTTTTACGCTTGTAACATTGCCATATTTGTTGATAGGTGCTTTAATTGAATATGTTGTAATTTGGTTTTTGATTAAAAGACGGGTTAAAAATGCTGTTAAAATCCTTGTCGCAGTGCTTATTGGCAATTTGTTAACAGCTTTTACGGGCTTATTTGTGGTTTTAAGTTCGAGTTTGATTAGCAATGTGTTCTGGTATGTAGCAATGTTTCTGATAAATGTGATAATTGAGTCGAGTTTTTACATAGCTTTCTTTTCGCGTTCAGAAGTTTCGAAATGGCGTATAATCTGGGTGACGACTTTAGCTAATTTGTTGACTTTTATGATATTAGGTTACGGACTTTTTATCAATACAGCTTTGACGAAAAAATATTTATTAATGCTCAAAGTGCCAGTGGTTTAAAAACAATATAATCCATGAAAAATTTACTGTTAATCATTGATCCACAAAACGATTTTTGCCGCCCGGGTAATGCTGACGGTCAAGGACAAGGTGCTTTGTACGTTCCGGGAGCTGAGCAAGATATGAAACAGTTAGCCGTTTGGTTACAACAAAATCAACAAAAAATAGAACATATTATCATCACTCTGGACAATCACCATTTGAATGACATTTCGCATCCAGATTTCTGGGTAAATTCTGCAGGTGAGCATCCAGAGCCATTTAGCGTTATTCATGCTGAAGACGTTGAAAAGGGAATTTGGCGATCAGTTTTTGATAACGAAAAAGCTTTGATGTACTTACACAAGCTTGAGCAACAGGGACTTGTACATACTATTTGGCCGCCGCATTGTTTGATAGGTTCTGAAGGTGCGGCTATTTACCAGCCTTTGTTTGACGCAATTGTACAGTGGGCAGCGCAAGGGCATTATTACCAGACAGTTGTCAAAGGCACTTATCCGTACACAGAACATTTTGGGGCGTTTAAAGCGCAGGTAGTTTTTGACGATGTGCCAGAGACACAGCTTAACACTGAGCTTTTGGACCAGCTTGAGCAATTTGACCGTATATTTTTAGCTGGTGAAGCCCGTTCGCATTGCGTAGGTACGTCGTTAAAGCAGATAATAGACTACAAGCCTGAGGTCGTTTCGAAAATCACTATTTTGCAAGATGCCATGAGTAATGTTCCGGGGTTCGAAATGGAGGACGTTTATCGAAAAGCCCTTGAAATGGGCGCAAAGCAGGTAAAAACCGATGAAGTTGAATTGTAGCTTTTTATTTTAGTTCGTTTGGCTTTGCTTTAGTCCGTGAAATATAAAGTTTGTGCGATTAGCCTGTTTGCGTCAGTATAAACCGGTAAAAAGTCGAAAAAAAAATTATCGTGCGGACGTGGTGATGGACGAAAACAAGTGACGGCTCGCCATCGGCGAGCCGTCACTTGTCATTTTTGTTCATTTTTCGTGCAATTGCAAAACACGTGTGAAAGGCTAATTGTTTAAGCGTTAAATTTTGATTGTACGTTTTCTACCGTTGTGAGAGTGTGTGGTAATTTCATTTCGATGGAATGTGGTACTGGGCTTTGTGTAGGAGTTTCGTTCGTATGAGCGAGGTTGGTGTGAGCGCGAGTAATTGAAAGAGCGCGAGTTGTCAGGTTTGTAATTACGCTGGTATGTATTGTGTCGTTGATAAGTTCGCGGATTTGAGCGTCTTGGTGTGTAGTTGTTGTATGAGTTTTGATTTGAGCGCCGGTAATAGTGACGGTTATTTGAATTTGGATAATTGTAAGAGCGACGGTTGTAACGCGGTTCAGTGTAGTTATAGTATGAGTTTCTATGGCGGCGGTTTAAGTAGGTATTATTTTGGTTTTCGTAATGGTTATCGCGGGTACGACGTTGGTAAGTTCCAGGTCTTTGGTTTGTGTATTGGCGCTGATCATCAGGTTTATAAGTGCGTTCTCTCCGACGGTATGTTGGGAAATTAGATGTTCTGGTGTTTTGTGTGCGATGTGTGTATGTGTTTTGGTTATAGTTTGAATTAGAGTTTAAATTTCTACGACGGTGAATATTTGTGTTATTGCTCTGGTTTGTTGTTAGATTCCTATGTCCGTAAGTGTAATTGTGATTTGTCTGGTGGTAATTATTTTTCGAAGAATTTGAAGAGTAGTAGTAATAATTGTTGTAAATGTAATAATTGTTTGCAGCGTAAAAGCCTGGTGAATAATATGATACGCCGTAGTATCCGTAAGCATAAGGAGGATACCAGTAGTTGCCCCACATCGCATCGCTGTAGCCATCCCAGTAGCCGTCGTAATAGCCGTTTAAGTAAGCCCATCGATATGCTCTACGGTATCTCCAGCGCCAAAAATGGCGATATGGCCTTGAACGGAACAGGGTAATGCTAAAGTAGACAGAAGGTCTAATGACAATGCCGTACGTGAAGGCGTAATAACCCGGGTAATAAAAGTCAATGCCATAATAAAACGGGTCGTAATAAGAGCTAAAAACAGGTGCGTCAAATCTGAGGAAGTAAGCAGTATAATCGTCGAAATAATAATCGTCATAATTGTCGAAGTAGTCAGAATATTGGTCGTCGTAACTGTCGTAATCATCGTAGTAAGACTGTGCAGAGCTTGTTTTAAGATTTATGAAGAACAAGCTAATAAAAGCAAGTATGTAAGTAAGTTTTTTCATGGTTGTAGGACTTTACTTTTACTTAAATATACGTAAAAAGTGTAGTGTATGCATTTGATTTTCAGATTTTAGCTGTTTTCGTCTATTGAATCAGGGAAATTTTTTAGAATTTCTGCAACTTCGATTTCGATACTGGCTAAACGACGGAGACAAAATTCGAACAGTTCACGGGCTTTTTTGATTTTCTGGCTAAGTTTTTCGACCGAAACATTACCCTGTTCAATCTCATTGACAATTTGTTTAAGTTCTTGCAAAGCTGTTTCGTAAGTAAGATTTTGTTCTGGCATGTTTGTAAGTTTTTAATTATCTAAAAAGTTCCTCGTCACGGATTAACATGATAATAGCAGAATGTGGAAGAATTACGTATGTTTCGTCGTTGATAATTACTTCCCAACCACTTTTTTGAAGGTAAATGGCTAAATCGCCAGGTTTGGCTTGAAGTGGAACATATTTGACCTGGTCGCTTTTGTCTTTCCAGGGTTCGTCGTATTCATTGACAGCAGGAATTGGGTAACCTGGCCCTACTTTGATAACGTAACCATTGCCAAGTTTTTCTTTTTGTTCGACTGTAGGTGGCAAGTAGAGTCCAGAGGTAGTTTTTATTTCTTTAGAAGTAGGTTTTACAAGGACTTTATCGCTGACCATTATGAATTTGTCAAAGTCCTTTTCTTTTATCATAAAAGACATAGGCTCACGATTTTATTATTTTTCCAGGACGTAACGTTTAAAACCTTTAGTCATGTAAGTTTTGTAACGACCATATTTGTCGGAATAGATGAAGAAAGCTTCAAGTTTAGGGTTATGTTCGACCAACTTAATAGCTTTTTTAAGACCGATAACCATGCAAGCAGTAGCATATCCGTCAGCAGTCATACCGTCTGGAGCTAATATTGACACACTAAGGAGGCTATCACTTACGGTTAAACCAGTATGAGGGTTAATAGTATGCGTAAATTTCACACCGTTTTCGACATAAAAACGACGGTAGTTACCCGAAGTAGCAACGGCTTTTTTACGACCTTTAAGACCTATAATTAGTTGAACTTCGCGGTTAAGTTCTGTACTGTTTTCAATAGGTTTATCAATACCGACTCGCCAGGCTTCACCTAATTCGTTTTTACCTTTAGCAACGACTTCTCCACCGACTTCGATTAAATAGTCTCTAATTCCGAGGCTATCGAAAAAGTCAGCGATAACATCGTCAGTATAACCTTGAGCTAAAGCATTCATATCCAGCTGGATACGTGGGTCTTGTTTGATGAGTAATCCGTTTTCGATTTTGACTTTAGTATAGCCAACAAATTGTAGAATACTATCGATTTGTTTTCTGGTTAATTTTTTTAGCCTTTTACCAGCGCCAAATCCATAAGCTTCTACCAGCGGCCCTACTGTGATATCAAAAGCTCCATCAGTTGCTCTGGAAATCTCCATGGCTTTGTTAAAAACAGCGATGAAATGTTTATTTAGTTTAACAGGTTCGTTGCGGTTTACTTTGGAAATCATGGAGTTAGGGTTAAAAGTAGAAAGTGTCAGGTCAATTACATGTAATATGGAGTCAACTTGAGGCTTAAGGTTTTTGTCATAATTGTAAATTATGTGGTATGTAGTACCCTGGGTTTCTCCTGCAATTTTCTGATAATTATTTTTTGCGCAGCTGAAAAGAAACCCAATGAGTGTGATGAAAATAAATAATTTGGTTTTCATGGCTTTATATTTTAAGAAAATAGTTTTTCGACAAAAGCTTTACGGTCAAAGAACTGGATATCTTCGATTTTTTCGCCAGTTCCAATGTATTTAATAGGTATCTGGAAAGTATCGCTAATGCCCAGAACCACGCCACCTTTAGCAGTACCGTCTAATTTTGTCAGAGCAATAGCGTCAACGTCAGTGAAGTTAAGAAATTCTCTGGCTTGTTGAAAAGCGTTTTGTCCTGTCGAAGCATCTAAAACGAGTAATACTTCGTGAGGAGCGTCGGGTATAAGTTTTTTCATAACACGCTTGATTTTTGCCAGTTCTTCCATGAGATTTTTCTTGTTGTGTAATCTTCCTGCAGTGTCAATAATTACTATGTCGTAACCTTTGGCAATAGCTGAGTTGAGTGTATCGTAAGCCACGGCAGCAGGGTCGGCTCCGGGTTGTTGCTTGACGATATCTACACCTGCCCGTTTGGCCCAAATTTCCAATTGTTCAATAGCTGCTGCGCGGAAAGTGTCTGCGGCACCTAAAAGGACTTTTTTACCTGCTTGTTTGAATTTATAAGCTAATTTGCCGATTGTTGTAGTTTTTCCAACTCCGTTGACGCCTACAACTAATATAACATAAGGTTTTCCATCAGCTGTTTTGTAATCTGTGGAAAAATCTGAGGCTGGATTTTCTTGCAGTAAGTTGATAATTTCTTCTTTGAGTATATTGTTTAATTCGTTGATGTTGAGATATTTATCGCGGGCAACGCGCTGTTCAAGCCGCTTAATTATTTTTACAGTTGTATCAATACCAACGTCAGAACCGATCAGAATTTCTTCTAATTCGTCTAAAAATTCATCGTCAACCTTTGATTTTCCAGCAACAGCCCTTGAGATTCGTTTTAGCAGATTGTCTTTAGTTTTTGCGACTGTTTGTTCCAGCTTGTCTTCTTTGCTTTTAAAAACATCAAAAATACCCATA
>WFZV01000059.1 GCA_015489395.1 Bacteroidales bacterium | reverse complement strand
CATTGGTGCCTACATAATGGGTAGCGGCTCAAAATTCACTATTGTTACGCAAATGAAAATTTACTACAACACTGACCAGGATTCAGCTATCGTCGATTTTGTATATTCAGGTACGCTCAAAAACGACGGCATAAAAGATTTTTACTATGCTAACTTTATGATCGACAATTTCGGCAATCAAAGCAACATCTGGATAGAGAATGGCCAGGGACGTGTGATTTACGACCAGGACGGTTTTTCGGAGAAAACAAGCACTAAATCAGTTAGTTTCAACAGTCTTTTGCATGGTGCTTGCGAAGTAAAGTAATGCCTGTGTTTATGTCGCTCGCAAATTGCGCGGATTAACGCAGACTTTGTGGAGCTTGTCGTTGTCTCGCAGATTGTGCGGATTAACGCAGAGTTTGTGGAGTGTCGTTGTCTCGCAGATTGCGCGGATTGACGCAGAGTTTGTGGAGTGTCGTTGTCTCGCAGATTGCGCGGATTGACGCAGAGTTTTAAACAGCCCAAACCTGGCTATTTGACATAAGAAAATCCCCCGAATTTGCAACGGGGGATTTTCTTAATTTCAAGGACGAAAACGCTGTTATGAGACGGTTGTAACTTTTAGCATATTTGTTTTGTGCGTCACTTTCATTGGTGTACTGCCAACGTGAATAACTACATCGCCGGGTTTTACCAGGCCTTTGTCTTTAAGCAGTTTGATAGAGTTTTCAATGGCAGTGTTTATGTCGTCCATGTCAGTAAAATAAAAAGCATCTACGCCCCAGAGCAGGGACAAAGCGCTAAGCAGGTGTTTGTGCCGCGTAAAAGCATAAACATCAGCCTTTGGCCGGTAGCCGCTAATTCGATACGCAGTTTTGCCATGTTCGGTAAAAGTGATAATGGCTTTTGCGCCAATGATTTCCGCCAGTCGAGCAGCACTAAAGCAGATAGAGTCGCGGATAAAACGCGGGTTTGTCGGTTTTGGTGGTTCGCCGCGGTTGTAGTAATAGCGATGAGTTTCAGTATATTGTATAATTCTGTGCATTGCCTTGATTGTTTCGACCGGGAATTTGCCCATTGCAGTCTCAGCGCTAAGCATCAGAGTATCAGCGCCATCCAGAACAGCGTTTGACACGTCAGTAGCTTCGGCGCGCGTTGGACGGAAGTTGTTGATCATGCTTTCCATCATTTGAGTTGCGATAATGACCGGTATCTGGTTTTCGATACATTTTTCGACAATGTATTTCTGGATAAGCGGCACTTCGGCAAAGTCCATTTCCACGCCCAGGTCGCCACGTGCCACCATAATTGCGTCGGCTTCGGCCATTATTTCGTCTAAATTCTTGACAGCCTGTGCTTTTTCGATTTTTGCAATGACGTAAGCATGTTTTTTCTTACGGCGAATGAGCTGTTTTAGTTCGATAACATCGCTGGCGCGCCGTACGAAGGACAAAGCTATCCAGTCCACGTCTAACTCAAGGGCTTTAATTGCGTCGTCGATATCTTTGTCGGTCATGCTGGGCAGCGAAAGCTCGGTGTGTGGCAGGTTGACGCCTTTTCGCGACATGAGAATGCCACCGTAAATAACTTTTGCCCGTACAGTGCTAACTTTGTCGGTTTCGACGATTTGCAATTTAAGTTTTCCGTCGTCGATAAGTATTTCTTCGCCAGGTTCGACGTCCAGTGCAAAGTCTTCGTAGTCAATGTGAACGCGTTTGTTATCGCCGATGATTTTTTCTGTGGTAAATTCGATAATATCGCCAGGTTTAATTTCGACCTGACCGTCTTTGACCTCGCCAATGCGGATTTTTGGTCCCTGCAGGTCGGCAATTATAGCAACATTGCGGTCAAGTTCAAGGCTGATTTGTCGAACAAGTTTTACGTATTTTTCAAGGTCCTGGTGTGATGTGTGCGACATATTTATTCGTACGCTATCAAGGCCCGAAAGCATCATTTGCCGCAGGATTTCTGGTTTGTTGGAAGCCGGGCCTAACGTTGCTATGATTTTTGTTCGTGATTGCATTGGTTTTTAGAGTTTTATGGTTAATTGTTAAAAATCTTGCTCCTGGACAAAAAAGTAAAATTTGTGCATTATACCAAAACAGTTAGCTAAATTAATGTAAAAAAGCGATGTTTTGAAAATTTAGTTTGTTTTTAGGTTAAAAGCCAAAACTCGCAGGGCAATGGTAGGTTGTTATAAACAAGTAGAACGTTAAATTGTCAAGCCAATGTACCATGAACGAAGATTTAAACATAATAAAAAACATAAAAAAATAGCCGTCCCTCAGGACGGCGTTAAGCTTTAAAAAGCTAAAATTCAGTCGATTAAAAAGCTAAAATTGACTTTTCAATGCGAGAAATAGCATCTTCAAGCTGCTCCTGGTTGATAATCAAAGGCGGAGCAAAACGAATTATATGATCATGCGTCGGCTTTGCCAGAACACCATTCTCAGCCATCTTCAAGCAAACATCCCAAGCAGTTTTGCCATTCTTGGGACGAATCACAACAGCATTGAGCAAACCTTTGCCACGAACAGTCTCAATAATGTCAGTTTTCTGTTGCAGCTTCTTCATCTCAGAACGGAAAATCTCACCCATTTTCTGAGCATTCTCAGCTAAATTCTCCTCGACAACAACCTTCAGAGCCTCTACAGCCACACGAGCAGCCAACGGATTGCCACCAAAAGTCGAACCATGTTCGCCTGGCTTAATGGTCAACATTATCTCATCATCAGCCAGAACAGCAGAAATAGGCATTAAACCGCCACTGATAGCCTTACCCAAAATCAAAATATCAGGATGGACACCTTCCCAATCACATGCCAGAAGCTTACCAGTACGAGCAATACCAGTCTGCACCTCATCTGCGATAAACAAAACATTATGAGCCTTGCACAACTCATAAGCCTTCTTGAGATAACCCTCATCCGGCACAATAATGCCAGCTTCGCCCTGAATCGGCTCAACCAAAAACGCTGCAACATTCGGGTCTTTTAGCTCACGCTCAAGAGCTTCAATGTCATTGTACGGAATTGTCACAAATCCCGGTGTAAATGGCCCATAATCCTTGTAAGCCGTGGGATCAGTAGAAAACGACACAATGGTGATTGTACGACCATGGAAATTGTTTTCGCAAGTGATGATTTTAGCCTGATTTTCAGGTATTCCCTTGACTTTGTACGCCCATTTACGAGCTAACTTTAAAGCTGTTTCAACCGCCTCAGCGCCAGTATTCATGGGCAAAAGTTTGTCGTAACCAAAAAGCTTTGCAGCATATTCTTCAAATTCACCCAGAGCATCGTTGTAAAACGCACGAGACGTAAGCGTAAGCCTGTCAAGCTGGCGCTTCATAGCCTCCACAATGCGAGGATGGCGATGTCCCTGGTTTAAAGCTGAATATGCAGACAAAAAGTCATAATACCGCTTGCCTTCGACGTCCCAAACATAAACACCTTCGCCACGTTCTAACACAACTGGTAAAGGATGATAATTATGTGCGCCATAGCGGTCTTCGCGTTCCATGTATTCTTTTGCTGTCATAAGCCTTGATTTTTTGAAATTTCGACTTTACAAGTTTAAAAAGTTTTTTCATTTTCTAAAATGCTTTTTAACACAAAGCTTGGCACTATCAAGGTATATGCTTAATTTCGTAAAAAACTCAAAACCATAACTGATATGGCTACAGCACACAAAAACCTCTCAGCATACGACCCTGAACAGCTACCAGATGCACGAAACATGCGATTCGGCATTGTCGTAGCACAATGGAACAAAGAAATTACTGAAGCTTTATTTGAAGGAGCTTATAAAACACTGATTGACAATGGAGTTGACCAGAAAAATATTATTCGCATGGACGTTCCAGGGAGTTTTGAACTGACTTTCGGAGCAAAACTAATGTTAGAAACAGCTAATGTCGATGCAGTAATCGCACTTGGCTGCATTATCCGCGGAGAAACTCCTCATTTCGAGTATATCTCCCAGGCAGTTACACACGGACTTACAGAACTTAATCTAAAATACGATAAACCTGTAATTTTCGGAGTTTTAACCACTTATAGCCTTGAACAAGCTCGTGACCGTGCAGGCGGAAAATACGGCAACAAAGGAGCCGAAGCAGCAATAGCAGCTATCCAGATGGCAGACCTCTCACGTTTGCGTTAACCTCGACACCCGCAAATACGTTCGATTAATAATTTTTGCAATCAGCTGTGACTCTATACCATGTATTTAGTTTATAAACAGGAAGTTACGCACCAGGCTTTTGGGAATCTTCTGTAAAAAATCGTTTAATGCACTTGATTGTGCTTTGTTTTGCCTAAAAACTTGATATTTACAGCAATCTATGATTTTTATGCTTAAAATATAAAAATTAAAGCCATGAAGCGACTAATTTCAATTCTCTTTGCACTTTTTCTGCTGCAAATAAACTATTCGCAAACAACATATTACGTTAGCACATCAGGCGACGACAATAACGATGGCACTTCCCCCGGCAACGCCTGGGCAACCTTGCAAAACGCCATTGACAACGCTAATTTTGGCGATACAATAATACTGTTACCAGGCACTTACGCATGGCCCACTGTTTTTATTACTGATAAACGCACCTCAACAGACAACTATTTGACAATCAAAGCACAAGATGGCGGTCAGGTAATATTAGAAGGCACAAACTTAAGCTCAGACCCACAAATTTTTTATATCGAAAACTCAAATAACATCGTCATAAAAGGACTTACTCTGCGAAACAACATCCGTAACAACGCAGCTGGCATTGAAATCCACGGAAATTGCCAGAATATCAAAATTTTAAACAACGAAATTTACAATATAGCGTTTAGCTCTGACCCTAACCAAATGCCTACAGAAAACGATAACGCCTATCCAATACTTGTTTACGCTGACGCGGCCCAGCCCGACACAAATATTATCATATCCTACAACAAAATTCACGATTGCCGTCCTGGTTACAGCGAAGCCCTGGCTATAAACGGAAATGTCGATGGATTTGAAGTTAGCTATAACCAGATTTACAACATTTCAAACATTGGAATCGACGCAATAGGCAACGAAGGCACAGCTCCCAACGATGACTACGCACGAAACGGCTTAATTTACGCAAACCACGTTCACGACTGCATCTCGCCTTATGCTGAATGCGGCGGGATTTACGTCGATGGCGGACAGGATATTTTAATAGTGCGAAATATTTCGTACAACAACCAATACGGTATTGAAATAGGTAACGAACACGCTGGTACTTTCACCCAAAACATTACACTGCTGAGCAATGTTTTTTACCACAACCAGAATTTTGGCATCTTAGTTGGCGGTTATAAAGGCCAGGTGCAAAATGTTCGTGTGTTTGAAAACACTACAATAAACAACAACACAGGCGGACAATGGGGCGCTGAAATTGGTTTTACAGAAAAATCCTCTGATATAGTGGTGAATGGAAATATTTTCTATGCCAATAACTCACAGCAAATCATCGTTTTAGCTGAAGGAACAGATACTACTCCGCCGGGCTATCAGATAAATTACAATATTTACTATCACACTGACGGACCAAGTCCAAATAACTTTGATTGGTTCGGCACCAGCTTAGACGGCACATTTGACGACTTTTCCAGTGGGTATTTCGATGATAATTCTATGTTTACAAACCCTAAATTCGTCGATGTAGCAAATTACGATTATCACCTCGATTCGACTTCTCCTGCGATAGATGCCGGTGACCCTGCTTTCATACCCGAAGACAACAGTAACCCGTATTGGCAAGATATTGACGGCAATCCTCGTTTAATAGGCGGACATATTGACATTGGAGCCGACGAATACGGTGGTCCAATTTCCCAGGCAATTAAACCTCAAATTGTAAAAATTTATCCCAATCCAGCTACGAATATTCTCCATGTTGACAGAGCAGCAAATTATTATACGTACCAGATTTTGAACATTTCAGGTGAAATATTAGCAAAAAGACAAATTCGCGATACAAACTTCACGATTAACGTAAGTTCTTTGTCAGCAGGTATTTACTTCTTAATCCTGCAAAATCCAGTACGCACGAAAATCGAAAAATTTATCGTGATTCACTGAGTTTTAAGTTCTTTTAGCACGTTCACAATTGCGTAAATAATCACAGCAGCAAGCTTGGCAGTACGACGGTCGTGGTCAAAACGCGGCGATACCTCGGCAATGTCCCAACTTATGACTTTGCCAGAGTAAAAGACTTTTTTCAGGAAATATAGCACAGTCTCAGGATGCAGACCAAAAGGCTGGGTCGCTGAGACTCCAGGAGCAAATGCTGCATTAAAAACATCACTGCATATTGTTACGTAAATATGCTCGTGTTGCTGGATAAAACTGTCGATTTGTTGCCAGATAGCCGGGAAATTTTCTTCTGACATATCTTTGGCTAAAATGTACTGAGCGCCAAATTTTTCTGCACGTTTAAAAAGGCTAATCGTATTGGCATAAGTCTGTATGCCAATGACAAGGTAATTGAACGGGCGGCTGTTTTGCTGCGCCCAATCCGCAATTTGTGCGAACATTGTTCCAGAGCTACCTCCGTTTGGATATGGACGCATGTCAAAATGTGCGTCAAAATTGATAATTCCAACGTCAGCAGTTTTACCTGAATTTTTTAAGTGATTTATAATGCCAAAATAATGGCCAAGGGCAATTTCATGTCCTCCGCCTAAAAGAATAGGAAACATGCCCAAATCCAGGAGAATTTCGACAGCTAAAGACAGCTGTTCCTGCGCTTGCTCAAGATTCTGTCCGATACAATAAATGTCGCCAGCGTCAAAAATTTGAATATTCTCGTCAAAAGTAACGGGTAAATTAGCCAATTCCCTGCGGATGTATTCAGGTCCCAACTGCGCGCCGGTGCGGCCTAAATTTCTTCGTATACCTTCGTCGCAGCGAAAACCCAGAACAGCAATATTAAATTTGCTGTGGTCAATTCTGATTTTTGAAAGCCGCTGTAAATCAATAATTTTTACGACCTGATGAAAGCGGAATGCGTCTCGGTCGTGCGGGTCGTCAATGCGGCCTGTCCAGATTTGATGGTCAATTTTTGAGTAATTGGTCAAATTCATAGTTTAAACCTAAATTTTTGAATACAAAGTTAAATATAACTTTTGAAGTTTAAAGGCTCATTTAAAAGTATTAAACTCGAGTCAAAAAAACATTAAAATAAAAATAAAATTGCTTTTTTTCAGTTTTAAAATTAAGTTATGACAAACAAAAAATTTATGATCATGAAAAAATTTGCAATTGTTTTAAGCGCTTTTCTTTTCCTTTTTGCCTTCCAGTCACAAGCACAAATCGGAAGCCTCACCAGAAAAGCTGTGAAATTGAACAAACGCGGTGGTTTTGTTTATAAAAATGTAAAAATCGACAGTGTACCCACCACAGTGCAGGGGTTCATAGAAATGCGTAATAAAATCGCACGTAAACCAATGGGAGGCGCTGCAATGTTTCTGTTGGCGCTAAAAGTTTATTCTGAAAATCCAGAACTTGGTAACAAATTTTTAGTACTGACAGTCACAAAATCGCGCTTAGGCCAGGGTAACGCTTACAAAGGCTATGACATTATCCGTATGGATAAAGAGCTGATTGACAATCAATTACAAAAACAACCTTACATACCAAATTCGTACATTAAAGGGGCTAAGCCAGAAAATAATTATCAGGCAAGCTTACCTTATATCTATCGAATGACTTATGACAAAAGCAGTTTTTCGAACATCAATTCTGACCGCATAAAAGTTTACGTTATTTCTTCAGGAGCCGACAGACATCGTCCAATCTGGGTCCGTAAAAACGACAAAGGCATCTGGAAAGCTGAAGAATGGGGAAGTATCTTAGTAGGTATTCGACCAGCTGCACAGGACCGCGACACCGACGAACTATAAAAATTTTTCACATAAACTAAAAACCTAACAATATGGGACTTTTTAATGATTTAAACCGTCTTGTCAACAAAGGCAAAAACCTTGCAAACCAGGTAAATAAAGCTAAGTCTTTTCTTGGCGGCGATTTTAAATATACTCCGATACAAATAGACAAAGAACCACAAAGCCCGGACGAATTTATCCAAATGCGCAATGAGCTTTCGACACATCCATACGGCGGAGCAGCTTTGTTTCTTTTGGCTTTGAAAATCTACAAAGAAAACCCTGAACTTGGCAACCAGCTTTTGGTGCTTGCAGCTGACAAAAAACGCCTGGCCCAGGGCAATGTTTACAAAGGCTATGACCTGGTACGCTATCAAAAACAAATGATTGACGAACAACTGCAAAAATACCCTTACTTGCCCTATTCGTACATCAAAGGCGCTACACCAGAAAACGGGTATAAAGTCGAATTGCCTTATATTTACGAGTTTACCGTTGATTCGATGAGTGGCGATCCAAATCGTGATGAGATTGTCAAGGTCTATGTAAAATGTTACGGCGCTGACCGCCACAGACCTATCCAAATGCACGTCAACGACAAAGGCATTTGGAAGGCAATGGAGTGGAGCAGCATCCTGACTGGCGTTAGACCGCCAGCTGGATTAGAGACCGACGAGCTGTAATTTTCACAAAAGCTCGTTTCTTGCACTGTTTAAGGCCGCCCAATCGGGCGGCCTTTTGTCGTTGAAAAAAACTGACCCCTGGCAATAAAACTTATTTAATTGAACGACAGATAGTTTTGGTCTAAAAGCGATATTTTTATAATTTTACGAAAAATAAGCTCAAAACAATGAAATTATACATTAAAAACTTCGGACCTATTTCTGAAGGCGTTGTAAAATTTAAAGATATTACAGTTTTAGTCGGTCCTCAGGCAAGCGGAAAAAGCCTTGTTTTACAGCTTTTCAAATTGATAAACGATGCCAAAAACATTAGCGATGAATTGGAAAACCAGAACTTCGTGTGGAATGGCGTTTACGAATTTTTTAACCACTACTTTGGCGAAAATATGGATTCGCTCATAAAATCGGGACAATATGAAATTAAATTAAACGACAAAAGCATTGACTTTAAATCACTTTTGAGAAGACGCAAAAACCACAGTGAAAAAGTTTTTTATATACCTGCACAAAGAGTTCTGACCTTTTCCGAAGGATGGCCACGTAGATTTGTTAACTTTGAACCAGGCGACCCGTTTGTTGTTAAAGATTTTAGTGAAAAAATCCGCGGACTTCTTAATAAATTAGACCAAAAAAGCGCTACAAATAAAATTTTCCCTTTAAAAGGCACGATTAAAGCTTCTTTTAGAGCAAAAATAGAACAAAGTATTTTTCATAATGCTAAAGTGTTTACTGATAGAACGGGGCTAAAGAAAAAATTATACCTCAGAACTGGCACAGAAAAACAAAGCAGTTACAATATACCATTTTTATCATGGAGTGCAGGACAAAAGGAGTTCTTTGCCCTGCTGATAGCATTTTATCATCTATTGCCTCCTGCAAAAACAGGTAAAAGAAATTACGATTTTGTAATTATCGAAGAGCCAGAAATGGGTTTGCATCCAAGAGCTATTAAGTCCCTGTTGCTCATAATTATAGAACTTTTAGCCCGGGGATATAAAGTTATATTAAGTACACACTCGGTTATGATTCTCGAATTTGTATGGATGCTCAAACAATTTAAAGATTTAAAAATAGACATTAAATATAAGTTAGATGCTCTTTTCCGTATTTTTGAAATTCCCAAAAAATCAGATTCTTCGCTTATTAGACAACATTTTGACCAATTGCTAAAAAAAGACTTCTCTGTTTTCTTTTTCCACTCAAAACCAGGTGGATATAAATTCAAAATTAAAGACATTTCAGACCTTTCTCTGTTTCAAGAAAAAAACGATATCGACAAATGGGGCGAACTTTACTCGTTTAATGATGTTATCACTGACATTTTAGCTGACTTAAAAAATAAAGAGAATTAAAAATGTTTTGTAAAAATTTAGATGATAATAACTGTACTCTCAATTGCCAGGAAGGCCTCAAAGCCATTCCAAAATCGCATAGCACATTAATTCGCCTGAAAAAAACAAGAAATATCAAAGGCAGTGTAAACTTAGACCACGACCTAAAAACATCATATCCCAACGATAGCAGGTGGGATTATTTAGTGGCATACATTGTAGAGTCTGAAAAACTTAAGTTAGGAAAAAACATTTTGCTCTTTTTCGAGGTACATGATTTAAACTCACTAAGCCAATTAAAGCTTATTTTTAAAAAGAAAGAGTTTGTTCATACCTGGTTAAAATCTGACAAAAATTGCAATAAAGGGCTTAAACTTTTTTCCAGCGAAAAAGAGTTTTATTGCATTCCAACCCAGGGAGTTAACCGTAAAGTTGCAATGGCTTTAGCCGACAAAGGCATCAAAATCCATAAAAGTCCTATTTAATCTTAAATCGCAAATTAAAGCAATTTTACCGGAATTGTTTCACCAGGCATTAACCTCAGATTTGCATAATTTTTTTGTTACGGTTAAATTTTGTTTATATTTTTAACAAAAGACTGAAATCTTTTACTTATGAAAAAAGCATACAAAATTCTTATTACGCTGGGATTTGTACTGGTCATTTTAATTCTGATTTTTTTACTGATAAAAAGCTCTCGCCGCCATCGCGAAAAATATCCTTTAACAGCATACGTAAATCCTTTTATTGGTACAGATGGCCACGGTCATACGTTTCCAGGCGCTACCCTGCCCTTTGGTATGGTTCAGCTCTCGCCAGATACACGGCTCACTGGCTGGGACGGTTGCAGTGGTTATCATTTCACTGACACGATAATTTACGGATTTTCGCACACACACCTCTCTGGCACTGGAATATCGGATTATGGCGATATTTTAATTATGCCAACGATTGGTGGTTTTCGACTAAAAAGTGGTTATATCGATCAAAACCATAAAACAACAAACGGTTATGGCTCAAATTTCGATAAAATCAGCGAAATTGCCCATCCTGGCTATTATTCGGTCTTTTTGAAAAAGTACCAGATAAAAGCTGAACTCACTGCAACTAAACATTGCGGATTTCATCGCTACATTTACCCCAGATTTAAACAAAATACAAACATTATCTTAGACCTTAAACACCGCGATAAAGTCCTATCCTCTGCCCTATACGTCGTTAACGACACTGAAATTGCAGGTTACCGTATATCCTCGGGTTGGGCCAGGCAACAATACATTTACTTTTATGCGAAATTCTCAAAACCAATCAAAAAATATCTGGTAGCTTTAAACGACAGCATTATAGGCTCGCCCAAATCCGTTACAGGACAGAACATCAAAGCTATTTTTTATTTCGATAATTATTACAACAACGACACTCTGCTCATAAAAGTCGGACTTTCTGCTGTGGACACGGCTGGCGCGCACAAAAATTTAATCGCAGAATTACCTGACTGGGATTTTGACAAAACTGTAAAAAAAGCTGACTCTGTCTGGAACTCAGAACTTTCAAAAATCCAGATCAAAGCAGACAGCCTAACAAAAGTAAAATTTTACACTGCTCTTTACCACACATTAATTGCACCTAACATCTATCAAGACGTGGACGGACGTTACCGTGGCACTGACTTGAAAATACACCAGGACACCACGTTTAAATATTACACGGTTTTCTCGCTTTGGGACACTTACCGTGCAACTCACCTGCTTTACACCATTATCGAGCAACACCGTGATGTCGATTTTATAAAAACTTTTCTCAAACAATACCAGTACGGCGGAAAATTGCCAATGTGGGAACTTGCAGGGAATTACACTTATACAATGATTGGCTATCATGCCGTACCGGTCATTGCTGATGCTTACCTCAAGCGACTTAAGGGGTTCGATACATCTATGGCTAACAAAGCACTAAAGGCAATGGTCGAAACAGCAAACGGCAATCGTTTCGGACTCAAGGCTTACCGTAGATTTGGTTATATCCCGCGTAATTTTGCATCAGCTTCTGTATCAAGGACCCTGGAATATGCTTTTGATGATTGGTGTATCGCACAGATGGCGCTTAAAATGCAAAAACCACAGATTTTTAAGACGTTTATCCAGCGCGCCCAGTACTGGAAAAATGTTTTTGACCCGCAAACAAAATTCATGCGTGGAAAAATAGACGCAATGTGGGTTAGCCCGTTCGATCCATACCAGGTTAACCAGGATTACACCGAAGCAAATGCCTGGCAATATTCGTTTTATGTTCCTCAGGACATAGCCACTTTGATTAAGTTTTTTGGTGGGAAACAGGCTTTTGACCAACGCCTCGATAGCTTATTTAATGCTGATACGACCTTGCATGGCTTGCAGCAACCCGACATTACGGGCATGATTGGCCAGTATGCCCATGGTAACGAACCAAGCCATCATTTAGCGTATATGTATGTATTTGGAGGACAGCCTTATAAGTCACAAAAGCTTGTTCGTCAGATTATGAGAAAATTTTACACTACTTTGCCCAATGGCTTGATTGGTAACGAAGACTGCGGTCAGCTGTCGGCCTGGTACATATTTAGCGCTTTGGGCTTTTATCCTGTTACGCCTTGCAGCAACAGGTATATTCTGGGGTCGCCAGAGGTTAAACAAGCTGTGATTCGTCTGGAGAATGGTAGGAAGTTCAGGATTAAAGTTTTGAATTTTGGTAAAAACAATATTTATGTTAAATCAGTTCGTTTAAATGGCCGGCTGTTGAACACGTTACAAATCCGTCATCGTGATATTGTCAAAGGCGGCAGTTTAGTTTTTGAAATGACTGACAAGCCCACGAATTACGGTTCGATTTTTCCGCCTAAAACCCTCATTTACCAGTACTTAATCACGCCAGCGCCGTTCGCCTATCCAACTGCTTTATCGTTCAAAGACATGACAAACGTACGGTTGGGTGATGTTGACCCAATGGCAAAGATTTACTATGCTCTGGACGATACCACGCAGGGGTTCCGTTTGTATAAAAAGCCTCTGGTGATTGACAGGACAACTACGGTTTATTTTTATGCCAAAGCTCCTAATAAGATACGCAGCAAATTACAGTTTGTACGGCTCATTAAAAATCCGTCGAATTATCGCATAACGTTGAAAACTAAATATTCGCCGCGTTATTCGGCAGGAGGTGATAATGCGCTGATAGACGGTATTGTTGGTGGACTTGACTTTCGCCTTGGCGGATGGCAGGGTTATGAAGGACAGAATCTCGACGCTATTGTGGATTTAGGTAAGGTTCAAACAGTTAAGTCTGTTGCAATACGCTTTTTGCAGGATACAAAATCGTGGATTTTTATGCCTCTGCAAGTAAAATTTTATTATTCGGTTGATGGTAAAAACTTTAAGCAATTTGCGGATTTAAAAAACACTGTTGACCCACATGAAACTTTACCTGTGATAAAAGTTTTTGAGGTTAAAAAGCCTATTCGCGCACGTTATATCCGGATTTTTGCTCAAAACCGTGGTACTTGTCCGTCGTGGCATATTGGAGCTGGTGGCAAATGCTGGATTTTTGCTGACGAAATTTTTATTAAATAAGCCCATTAAAGCATTTTTAATCATAAAAAAACTGAAATTATTTGCAATTTGACAAATTAATCATTTTCTTTGCGAGCGTTGGGACGTTGATTGTCCATCGGACAATCAACGTCTTTTCTTTTTGCCTTTTTGTAAACGATTAAAAATCAAAATAATATGCCAATAACAAAAATTCGAAACATAGGTATTGCAGCACACATCGATGCTGGCAAAACCACATTAACCGAACGAATACTATTTTTTACCGGCGTAAAACGTAAAATCGGCGAAGTCCACGATGGACAGGCTACTATGGACTTTATGAAGCAAGAACAAGAACGCGGAATTACAATTTCTTCTGCAGCAATTACCTGCCACTGGGAAGGTCACCAAATCAACATTATCGACACGCCGGGCCACGTTGACTTTACAATTGAAGTAGAACGTTCCATGCGCGTTGTCGATGGACTTATTGCCCTTTTCAGTGCTGTCGAAGGCGTTGAACCTCAGAGCGAAACCGTCTGGCATCAGGCAGACCGCTATAAAGTTCCACGTATAGGCTTTGTCAACAAAATGGACCGTACTGGAGCAGACTTTTTCGACGTTATCCGCCAGATGAACGAAATGTTAGATGCCAACGCTGTGCCTTTCCAGATACCAATGGGTGCAGAAGCTAATTTCGACGGCGTCATCGACCTGATTACAAGAAAAGCTTATCGATTCACAGACCGCGAACGTATTGAAATCGAAATCCCTGACCAATACAAAGAACAAGTCGAAAAATACCGCGAACAGCTGGTCGAAAAATTAGCAGAATTCGACGATGAACTCATGGAAATGTATTTCGACGAAAAACCTATACCTGAAGAAAAACTAAAAAAAGTAGCACGTAAAGCTACTTTAAACCTGCTCTTAACACCTGTTTTCTGCGGTGCAGCATACAAAAACAAAGGTGTTCAGCTGCTTCTGGATGCAATTATCGATTATCTTCCTTCACCTGTCGACCGCGGAGCTGTAGTCGGTACTGACCCACAAGACCCAAATAAAACACACACACGCACACCATCGAAAAGCGAACCTTTCTCAGCACTTGCTTTTAAAATCATCAATGACCCATACGTAGGACAGCAAACATTTATCCGCATATTCTCAGGCGTCATTAAAAAAGGCATGCTGGTCAAAAATACCCGCCGCGACAAAAACGAACGAATAGGACGTATCATGCGAATACATGCTAAAGAGCGCTTTGATCTGGAAGAAGCAGGACCAGGCGAAATCGTGGCTTTGATTGGACTTAAAGTGACAAAAACCGGTGACACCCTCAGCGATCCTGAACATCCGATTTTGCTCGAAGCCATCCACGTACCAACACCAGTTATTGAGCTTAAAATACAGCCTAAGACACAAAAAGACCAGGCAAAACTTGGCGATGCACTTTCAAAATTAGCAAACGAAGACCCATCGTTCCAGGTTCGCTATGATCCTGAAACAGAAGAAACCATAATCGCAGGGATGGGCGAGCTACATCTCGAAATCATCATCGACCGCTTACGCGAGGAGTTTAAAGTTGACGTAGAAGTCGGCGAACCTGCTGTAGCTTACCGCGAAACAATTACCAAAGAAGTTGTTACTGAACATAAGCACGTTAAGCAAACCGGCGGACGCGGACAGTACGCCCACACAGTTATGCGTCTGGAACCAAATCCTGGCAAGGGTTACGAATTTATTGACCATATCAAAGGCGGCGTTATACCGGCTGAATTTATCCCATCAGTGGACAAAGGTGTTCGTAAAACAATGGAAGAAGGTGTTTTAGCCTGCTTTCCTGTGGTAGATATACGAGTCGTTTTATTCGACGGTGGTTTTCACCCGGTTGACTCTTCTGACATGGCGTTCCAGGTTTGTGCGTCCATGGCGTTTAAAAAAGGCTTTATGAAAGCTGATCCGATTTTGCTTGAGCCGATTATGAAAATCGAAATAAATACACCGGACGAGTTTATCGGCGATGTGGTTAGCGATATTAACAAACGTAGAGGTAAAATAACTGCAATGCGTCGATTCCGCAAGGGGTCGCAGAAATTAGTCGGTTTCGTGCCATTGAAAGAAATGTTTGGTTATGCTACGGCTTTACGTAATATCACACGAGGACGTGCAAGCTACTCAATGGAATTTTACCGTTACGAACCATTGCCACCAGCTTTACAGGCTAAAGTCATTAAAGAAATCGAAGAAAAGAAGAACAAAAAGAACTAATGTCAATCAACGAGTACGTTTATTTCCTGGTTAGTAGAGAAAAACTTGATTTTATCGTTTAAAGCTTGATTAATTTGCTCTTGAAGCGCTGGCGGCTGCCACTTTGTGGCAGCCGCCTTGCGCTTTAGACGACATAGAAGTCGGCTTTACTAATAAAATCCCCTTGTGGCTATTTGGATTTTTGTATTAAAATTAGGTTGCAGACTAAAATTTTTGCTCAAAAATTATGTTACAACATAGAAAAACATCAAAATTTTCTATGTCAGAACATAAATTTAGAAAAGTCGCTGCAGTGCTATGCTGTTTTTATTCCACCAATCATTGACTATCTTGTTGTTTATAAACCACAAAGTAT